>JANNTO010000301.1:0-13272 GCA_031403675.1 Gammaproteobacteria bacterium
GTAGAAGCCGCTCACCGCCCACAACAGAAGCTGTATGCCAACGGCAAGCGCCAGCCATTTGTGTGCAAGACGGGACAACCGCTCCGCAATCATCGTTGCGGCGACTCGCCGATGCCATCAATGACCATCGCATTGACGAGGTCCAGATCCTGGCTGGCGGCAACCGCCATCCAACCAGACGCGAGCAGAATGACAACCACGATTCGTCCGTAGCTACGCATTTGGCTTCCCTTCCGCCTTCATCCGGACGGTCGTGCCTGAACTGATGTCCGCCTCGGTGCAAAAAAGGGGGCCGTCACGCCATGCCGGCCCCCGGATTGCCCAAGTGCTAGAACGTATACGAAGCCTTCACGAAGTACCTTCTGCCAAGCAGGTCGTAGGTGAACGGATCGGTGTTCTGGTCGATCGCGTCCGTGTAATAAGGCGGATCCTTGTCGAACAGGTTGTTGATACCGCCACGCAGGACCAGCTGGTCGGTGAGCCGGATGTTGCCCTCCAGATGGTGATACATGACGCTGTCGACACCTGGCGCGGTTGCGCCATTCCTCTGGAACTGGCTGTCGGCGTCACCGATATAGTTGATGCGGTACGACGCGCCCCACTTTTCCCGGTCGACGTCCACTGAGAGATTGGAACGCCATTTCGTATAGCTTCCATGCCCGCCTTCGCCGTTCGATATGGTGCCGGCCCATTCGACCGTGCTTCGCGCACCGGCAAAATCGATATCGAACTGATCGAGATAGGCGGTATCCCAATTGACCGTCACGTCGCTGCTGAAGGCCCGGAAGCCGTATCGCACCCCGAAATCCACGCCGCTCATTTTTTCCTTGGCAGCATTGACCAGCGGGACCGCCAGGAACACGACATCGCCCGAGAACATGTCGCGGAAAATGTCGGCGCACGTCGGGTGCGACTTGTTGGCCGAAAAATAGCACTGCTCGAGAGCGGCCGACGGCGACACGTTGCGAATGGAGTCGTCGATCTCGATCTGGTAATAGTCGAGCGTCAACGCCAGGCCCTCCACAGCCGCGGGCTCAAACACCGCGCCGAATGTAAACGTGTCGGCATTCTCAGGGCTCAGATTCTGGTTTCCGGGGTAATCGACCTCGACAAACAGCTCGCTCTGCGTAAAGCCGGCACCGACATCAGCGGCGCAGTTCGCCATCAGGTTCGCGTCGCCACTGGTTTCCCACTGATCGCAGGGATCGACGAAGGTCGTGAAATTGATCTCCTCCGTCGTGTACAGCTCACGAATATTCGGCGTCCTCACCGAGGTCGAAAAAGTCGACCGCAGTCGAAAGTCTTCGGTGACGCGCCAATCTCCGCCGATCTTGTAGGTGAATTCAGAATCGAACCTGCTGTAATCCGAGTAGCGCGCGGCCAGGTTCAGGTCCAGGCTGGCCGCAAGAGGAAGCCTTGCTTCCGCATAGAACTCGGTTGACGACAGATCTGCGTCGATCGGCGCGGTGCTGCCGCCACCGCCGGAAAACACCGGGCGCGTGTAAGTTCTTCTGTAACTGCCTTCGTCCTTGCGGTACTCGATGCCGGCCGCAAAACCCGCCGGACGGCCGGATATCTCGAACAAGTCGCCGGAGATATTTGTGACCAGGCTGGTCTGTACGTTCTCGCCCACCGTCGGAACGGTCGCGTTGACAAAAGCCAGGGCCTCGGGACTCGGGTCATTGATCCCGAACCAGTCGACGCACTGCGTAGCGCTTGGAGCAGCGCAGTCCGCTTCAACAATCGTTAAAGCCAGGTTCAATCGGTCGATGGTATTGGTGAATTTTTCATCGGATTCGCTCTTGCCGTAATTGGCTGAAACATCCCAGCTCCAGCCGTTGTCCATTACGCCCTCAAGCCCCACGACAGTCCGGAACAGCGACACTTCCTGCTCCCAGATGCGTGCGCCGAATCCCTCTTCCACCATGCGGCGACGCAGTGTCAGGTCTTCGCCGGTCGGGTTGTGCAGATAGGTGGCCGAGAAAAATCGGCCGGTAAAGGAGGCCGGACTCGCTTCCGTGTTGGAGCTGCGATCGGAGTAGGTGCTTTCGGCGAACAGCCGGATGTTGTTCGTCAGATCAATGAATCCGCTGGCGCTGATATTCGTGCGATCGTAGGGCGCCGTCAGATTGAAGAACTCCTGAAAATCGAAGGCGTGAAGAGCAAAGCTGTACGGCACAAAAGAATCGCCGTTGCCATTGGGGTCCTGGTTGAACTGGACATTGCCCATGGTTTCAGTGCTGCCCCTCCCGCCGGCGGTGCTTGAACTCCCGGAGCAGAATTTATCCCCGTCCTCTTCTTCGAAGAAGCACTCGGAGAATCCCCGGTCTTTCGAGCGGGCTGCCTTGCGGTCCGTGTAATTGGCGCTGATGACGAACCCCTTGTCGTCAAACTCCCGGCCAAACATCACGCTGAAGTCGGTGTTTTCCGCGTCGTTTTCTTCGGTCACGCCATAGGATGCGTCGAACTTCAAACCGTCGAACGAGCGTTTCGTAATGATGTTGACCACGCCTGCCACGGCATCTGCGCCATAGATGGCCGACGATCCGTCGAGCAGCGTTTCGACGCGGTCGATCATGTTGACGGGGATGGCGTTGAGATCAACCACTGAATTGGCGCCAGCCCCGCCCGCAACAAACCGCCGGCCGTTGACCAGCACCAGGGTCCGGTTCTGACCCAAACCGCGCAGATTCACGCTCGCCGTGCCGTACCCTTCCTTCGCTGAAAGATAATTGGATTCCGCGCCCGCCTGCGCGCCGGCGGTGAATGGCGAGTATTTCAAAACCTGGTCGATGGAAACGGCCCCGAGCTTCGCGAAATCGTCGGCTGAAAGGATGTTCACTTTGCCGATGCCGTCGATGTCTGCTCGCTTGATGCGGCTGCCGGTCACCAGGACTTCCTCAATCGCTGCGTCTTGCGCGTTCGCGCTGGTGGTCGCGCCCAGGGCGCCAATGCTCGCCGCGATGCAGCTTGCCAGGAATTTATTGCTCATGTGCCTTCCCTCGGATTTGGATGATTGTCGTTCAAGTACGGTCCTAATGCGCCGCACCGGGTTTCTTGACGTGCGACGACCAGTGGATGTGCACGATCTTCCAGCCGGCCGCGGTGGATTGCAGCACCATGGTTTCGGTGCTCGCGATCACCGCCGGCTTGCCGTCTTTCTGCACATGCAGCTCGCTTTCGCTCGCAACCCAGGCAAGCCCACCGCTGATTCTTGCGGTGCGCCGCATGAGGCTGTGATGCGCGCCCTTCAGGTATGCCGCGTCGCCCTTGGCGTGGCCACCCAGGTACTCGGCCGCCGAATGTTCGGCACCGCCGCTCTCCAGAATGATGACGTTCGGGTCGAGCTCGGCGCCGGCTCGTTCGAGATCGCCGGCGGACAGGCTGGCGAAGAAGTGGTCCACGGTCGCGACCGCCGCTTTTGCAGCGTCTGGCACATCGATCTGCGGCCCCCCGCCCATGGCCGGGCCAGGAAGAGCCAACAGAAAAATTAGCACCAGGGATGGATAGCGGATCATGTTCGGCTCCTTTGATTGGTGATCAGTGCTCATGGGGCGGGGCCTTTGCGTGGTCTTCGATCCCGGCATCCTCGGCCGGAGCCATCTCGGTAGCAGCGGTGCTCTCCTGCGGAGCAGCATCGGCCCCGCCGTGCTGATGCCCGCCGCTGGCCGCGACCAGTTCACGATAACGCTCCGGCGACATCTCGGGTAGTTGCCGCAGGAAGGCAACCATGCCCCAGACATGCTCGTCTTCCATGCTTCGCCCCCACGCCGGCATGCCGGACATCTTGATGCCGTGCTTGATGACCCAGAATGCCCGCGCTGCATCGTCAGTCCGCTGTCGGGTCAAATTGGGCGGAGCCGGATAAAGCCCCGCGCTCATTTCGCTCCGTTCCGCGCCGGGTTGCAGATGACAGCCGGCGCACATGGCGTCGTAGTTCCCGGCTCCCTGGCGAATCAATGAATCATCGTCAAAGGCGGGGACAACGACTGCAGATGCGCGCGCCGCGATTGAGCGGTTGCGTGCGGCCTCCATGATCCGCGTCGTCAGCGGCCAATGCGGCTCATCCGCCGCAATGTTGTAGGCGCCCGAACCGATGAACGCGGCTGCGCCCACGGCAAGCAGCGCCAGCAGTCCCAACAGCCAGAAGATCGGTTTCATCAGATGTTCCTCACGTTCCATGATTCATTTTCGAATGGTCCATTGGCGCGGTCTCCGCAGGCGGGGCGGATTCGACTACCGGTCCGCGCCGCGCGGGTGTACCGAAGTTCGCATCGTCGCTGATCCGCTGCACAAGCGTTCCGCGCGGATTCGAGTACCAGCCTGGATCGCCGAAATCTCCGCGCCGCAGCTGATCACGGACCTTGAGCACCGTGAACATGCCGCCCATTTCCAGGTTGCCGAACGGACCGCGCCCCATCATCATCGGCAACGTGTTCTCCGGGCCCTGCATGTGCCCCATGTTCACGTGATCCTGGTGCTCCGCCATTCCGGCTTCGCCCATCGCCATGTAACCGGGCAGCATCTGCCGGATCTTTGCCTCAAGATCGCGTTGCTTCACGCCCAGCGGGCTTGGCAGGTCGTGACCCATCGCATTCATCGTGTGGTGCGACATGTGGCAGTGCAGCGCCCAGTCGCCCGGTACTGCGATGAACTCGAGATCGCGGGTCTGGCCGACACCGACGATCTCGGTGGTTTCGGGCCGCCACAGTGCCCGCGGCCACCGACCACCGTCGCCGCCCGTGACCTGGAACTGCACGCCGTGCAGGTGAATCGGATGATTCCACATCGAAAGGTTGCCGATGCGGATCCGCACCCGTTCGCCAGTGCGCGCGACCAGCGGATCGATTGCCGGAAAGACCTTGCTGTTGAAGGTCCACAGGTCGAATTCCTGCATGATCGCCGGGTCCGGCCGATAGGTCCCGGGGTGCAGCGCCCAGTTGTGCAGCAGAAAACAATAGTCGCGGTCGATGCGAACCGGCTCGCCCGCGCGCGGGTGGATGATCAACATGCCCATCATGCCGACCGCGAGCTGCGCCATTTCGTCGGCGTGCGGGTGATACATGTGCGTGCCGCTTTGCCGCAGCGTGAATTCGTAGGCGTAGGTCTCGCCGGGCCGGATATGCGGCTGCGACAGGCCACCGACACCGTCCATGCCAGACGGCAGCAGGATTCCGTGCCAGTGGATGGTCGTGTGTTCAGGCAGGCGATTGGTCACGAGAATTCGCACCCGGTCGCCCTCGACTGCCTCGATGGTCGGCCCCGGCGTCGTACCGTT
The DNA here is from genome assembly GCA_031403675.1 of Gammaproteobacteria bacterium. Classification (GTDB taxonomy): domain Bacteria; phylum Pseudomonadota; class Gammaproteobacteria; order Steroidobacterales; family Steroidobacteraceae; genus SCUD01. The sequence continues at coordinate 5,279 of JANNTO010000301.1, forward strand.
GTAGCCCCAGCATTTCGCGCGGCTGCCTGGCGCAAACTCGTGTTCGACCTCTTCGGCCACCAGGTGGAATTCCTTGACGCCACCCACCATGCGGTACGGCAGGGTCCAGCCATTCAGCGTACGAACCTGCGCACGGACTTGCCCGGTAGCTGCAGGCGCGACCGTTGTCTCCGCCCGGGGAGCTTCTCGCATGACATGGCCTGCGTGCTCCTGCGCGACGGCCCGTTCCGCCATCGTCATGAACGGAAGCAGACTGCCTGCCCCCATCCAGCGGAACCAGTTGCGCCGGCTGATGTTCATGGCCCCCCTCCTGTGATCTCGTCCACACCAATGGTCAGCGGCCAATCCTCGCCGTCACCCGGCAAGCGTCCGCCGGCGGCGGCCGCGAGCGCGCTGCGCGCAATCCAGTAATCGCGCACCGACTCGAGCCAGGCCTGCCAGGTGTTGTACTCATCGCGCTTCGCCGCGAGCAGTTCGAAGACGCTGCGCAACATGAAGTTCACCTGCTCCTGCCGCCGCGCAACGACCGACTCGACGGCTGGCAGCAGCGAGTCACGGTGGCCCGCAGCGATTTCACGCGCGATATTCAGCCGATCAAGTCCCGCGGTGATCTCGTTCTGCATTGCGAGCGTGAGCGCCTCGTGGCGTGCGCGCGCATCGGCCAGCCGTGCCTCGGCACGTTCGATCGCGCCCTGATGCTGATTGAATAGCGGCAATTCCACGTCAAGCGTGGGACCGCGCAGTTTCGAGCCGTCGCTCTCGCGCTCGCGTTTGTATCCGATCTCCGTGGACCCGAGCAGCCGCCAGCGCCTGGCAACCCGGGCGGCGTCTTCGAGCATTGCGATTTCCTCTCGCAGGGCCGCGAGATCGAACCGTTCCGCCAGGGCCTGTTGCGACAGCTGTTCGCGTTCCATCACGGTGTCGGGCGGTGCCGGCAACCGGTCTACCGTCTCCCACGCCTCGCTGGCTTGCAATCCCAGGAGGTCGGCAAGACGCGCTCTTGCGGTCACCGCCCCGGATCGCGCCTGCAATGCAGCGACGTGTAGCCGTGCCGCTTCCGCCTCGCGCAGGTCCAGATCAAGCCTGGAGATGTTGCCGGCTGCATGAAAACGCCCGGCAAGCTCCGCCTCGTTCGCCGCCGCCCGTGCGATTGCATCGCGCATGGCGGCGACCTGCAATGCACCGATATGCGAATACCAGGCGGTTTCGACGTCGCGGGCGAGCGTCACGAGACCTGCCGTGACATCGAGTTCAACGCGCCGGAAATCCGCCGCAGACAACCGTCGGCGTGCCGGCAGCAACAGCAGACCGGAGAAGCTTGCCGTGATGCCGCGCGTTGCCTTGTCGCGGCCGCCGCCGACAGGGTCAAGCCAGGTGAGCGACAACCGGGGGTTGGCGATGCGCACCGCATCCTCCAGATCCGCGTGCGCAACTCCGAGCCGCGCGTACTGCCGGCGGATTTCGGGATTCCGCGCGAACGCCAGCGTCAGTGCCGCAGGCAAAGTCAGCGGCTCGGCGATCGCCGGCCGGGTTCCGGCGGCGGACCATTCAGGCGTTGCGCCTTTCCGTGCGGAAACGTTACCGGCAGCGGAATCCGCGGCATGCTCGAGCGGTGTTACGGCACAGCCGCCAATGGCGAGCAAGGCTGACAAGGCGGCCATTCGAAACGGGACACTCATCTTCCATCCTTCGGCGCTGGCTCGCGGCGAGCCAGAAAATCACGCGATCACGCTGCGGGCGTAACCCGCGGCGCACATCAAAAAGCGCGTGGGTGGCCGTCAGGCCGGAGGTCGGAAGGGTGTCGTTGCCGAATTCGAGGTGTGGCGTGAAATCACGAGGACCATCACTGCTGGTGCGGCCGCCTGCTTGTCAACAGGCGCAGCAAGGCACAGCGCGCCCGGCTGCTGGAAGATGCACCCGCACTGGCAGTTCATGCACCCGTCGTCACAGCAATCGGTGGCAGGAAGCCCCGTCGGATCGCCATCCATGGCCATGCCCGTCATGCCCTCGTGTCCGCGGTGCTGCGACTGGGCCGCATCGGCCGGCGCTGCGTCTGCGACGGGGACCAGCTGCGCCACCGCGCCATTCAACATCAGGGTCAATGCCAGCAGCACACGGATCAGCCCGCTGGACGTCTGCAAGATGTTGCGTCGCACATCCCTAGACTGCGCCCACAACGCTCCGATCGCAAGTGTCGGCCGCTGGCGCCCCGCGCGGCTGGTTGCGACAATCCATACCGTGACTTCCGAACGTGATCATGTGCTGCACAGCTGGTGCGTGCCGGCCGACTGGAATGCCCCCACCGTGATCGGCGGGCGGGGCGCCCGGCTGGTGCTCGAGGACGGCCGCGAGATCCTCGACATGTCGAGCCTGGTCGAGTGCAGCAATCTCGGGCACCAGCACCCGCGGGTCATCGCCGCGATCCGCGAACAGGCTGCCACGCTCAGTTTCGTCACCAGTGCCTGGGGTGCAATTCCGCGCAAGGCGCTTGCCGAGCGGCTGCTCGAACTATCCGGATTCGAGGGCGGGCTGGTGTTCTTCACGCTGGGCGGCGCCGATGCCAACGAGAACGCGGTGCGCATCGCACGCCTGGCTTCCGGCAAGGGGCGCGGTCTCGTAATCACGCGCGATCGCTCGTATCACGGCGCGAGCTACATGGACATGGCCCTCTCGGGTGACAGCCGCACGGCGCACCAGGTGGATGCCGATGCCTGGGGCGTGCGCCACGTGCCGCCGCCTTATTCGTATCGCTGTCCCTTCGGCAGCCGATCGGCACACGAATGTGGAGTGAAGGCGGCTGGTGCAGTTGCGGATTGCATCGATGCGGAAGGCCGGGATCGTGTCGCCGCCGTGCTGATGGAATCGAACGCCGGCAGCAATGGCATTGTCGCCCCGGACAGCTACTGGCCGCTGCTGCGCAACATCACGCAGGAGCGTGGCATCCTGCTGATCGCCGATGAGGTGATGGGTGCATTCGGCCGTTGTGGCGAATGGTTCGCCTGGCAGCGCCATGGCGAACCGGGCCGCCCCGATCTCATGACCCTCGCGAAAGGGCTGACGGGCGCCGCTATTCCGCTCGGGGCGGTCGTCATGAGTGCGGCAATCGCGCGGCACATCGAACATCAGATGTTCTATGGCGGACTTACCTACTGTGGACATCCGCTGTCCTGTGCAGCGGGTCTCGCCGCGCTCGATGCCTATCGCGACGAGCAGCTGATTGAACGCTCGCGCACGCTGGGCGGACAGATGTTCCAGGAATTGCAGCGAATGCAGCGGCGCCATCCGGTCATCGGCGAAGTGCGTGGCGGCCATGGCCTGTTCGCCGTGATCGAACTGGTCGCGGACCCGGCATCGCGCACGCCGCTCGCGCCCTGGCCGCAACAGGCCGAGTTGCAGCGCGCGCTGCTGAAGGCGGCGCTTGATGAGGGCGTTTCATTCGGTTCCCGCGGCAACCTGCTGATCCTCGCACCGCCGCTCGTGATAGAAGAGTCAGATCTCACTGCGGCGCTCGCGCTGCTCGACCGCCTGTTGACCCGATTCTTTCCCACCGCCGCGACGGAGCATGTGTCATGAGTTTTCGCCTCACCTACGCGACCATGTACGACCCCCCGGAAGAGATGCACACGCGTTTCGAACAAGCGCTGGCGACGGTGCGTGGTCGCCTGGGCGCGACGCATCCGCTCTTCATCGCCGGCAAGGATGTGCCGGCCTCGACCAGCGAAGAGCGCGCCAGCCCGATCGACAACCAGCTGCAGCTCGGGCGTTTTCCGCTGGCGCAGGCGGCGGAAGTGGACGCGGCGCTCGCCGCCGCCAAGCGCGCTTATCCAGCCTGGCGTGCCACATCTTTGCCCGAGCGCGTACGGTTGATGCGCCGCGCCGCCGAGATCATGGAAGCGCGGGTCTACGAGATCGCCGCGGCACTCGTGCTCGAGGTCGGCAAGAACCGCATGGAGGCGCTCGGTGAAGCGCAGGAGATGGTGGATTTCTTCCGTTGCTATGCCGACGACTTTGAATCGCATCACGGCTATGAACACGAATTGCCGAATGACCCGCTAACCGGTTTCGTTTCGCGCAATCGCAGTGTGATGCGCCCGTATGGCGTCTGGGCGATCATCGCGCCGTTCAATTTCCCGCTCGCGCTGGGCGGCGGCCCGTCTGCCGCCGCGCTCGTCACCGGCAACACGGTAGTCCTCAAGTGCGCCTCCGATACGCCCTGGGCCGGGCGGCTGCTGGCCGACTGCATCCGCGACGCGGGCTTTCCAGCCGGTGTCTTCAATTACGTGTCGGGTTCGGGCGCCGCGGCCGGCGAGCAGCTGGTGCGAGATGCGCGCACTGCCGGCATGACCTTCACCGGTTCAGTCGCCGTCGGTCGCACCATCATGGCCGCGATGGCGGGCGGCCCGTACCCACGGCCCTGCATCACCGAGATGGGCGGCAAGAATCCCTGCATCGTCACCGAGAATGCGGATCTCGATCGCGCCACCAGCGGTCTGGTGCGTTCTGCCTACGGCATGGGCGGACAGAAATGTTCCGCCGTTTCGCGCCTCTATGTACATGAAAGCGTCGCGGATGACTTGCTCACGCGTATCGAGAAGCAGATCGACGCGATCCGCATCGGCGATCCGACCTTGCGCGAGAACTGGATCGGGCCGGTGATCAGCGCACGCGCGCACCAGAGTCATGCGCGCTATGTGTCGCAGTTGAAGACCGGCGGGGCGACATTGCGCCGTGGCGGACATGCGCTCACCGCGGGCGAGCTGGCGCGCGGCTTCTATGTCGAACCGGTGCTCGCCGAGGCGCCGCCGGCCGATCCGCTGTGGCGGCACGAGATGTTCCTCCCGATCCTGATGGTGCAGCGCTATCGCGACCGGGACGATGCAATGCGCCTGGCGAATGACACCGACATGGGCCTGACCGCCGGTTTCTACGGGTCGGCCGCGGAAGTGCCCTGGTTTCAGGAAAACATCGAGGCCGGAGTCACCTATGCCAACCGCGGCCAGAGCGCGACCACCGGGGCCTGGCCCGGCTACCAGCCGTTCGGCGGATGGAAAGGCTCGGGCTCCTCCGGCAAGGGAATCGCCTCCTTCTACTACCTGCCGCTGTACCTGCGCGAGCAGTCGCGGACCGTGGTGGAGTGAATGACGCAGTTTCTGCCGCTCAGGGACGCGCTCGCGGAACACGTGCCGGACGGCGCCTGCATCGCACTCGAGGGTTTCACGCATCTGATTCCATTCGCGGCCGGTCATGAGCTGATCCGGCAGGGGCGGCGCGGGCTGCATCTGGTGCGCATGACGCCGGACCTCATCTATGACCAGCTGATCGGCGCGGGCGCGGCGCGAAAACTGACGTTTTCCTGGGGCGGAAATCCGGGGGTCGGTTCGCTGCACCGGTTGCGCGATGCGGTCGAACAGGGCTGGCCGGGTCCGCTCGAACTTAACGAGCAGACGCATGCCGGCATGGCGGCAGCGTATCGCGCGGGTGCTGCGCGCCTCCCCTTCGGAATGCTGCGGGGCTACATCGGCACCGATCTTTCGAGTCACAACCCGCGCATCCGGAAGGTCGCCTGTCCCTACACGGGTGAAGAACTCGCAACCGTTCCCGCGATCAACCCGGACGTCACGATCCTGCATGCGCAACGCGCCGACCGCGCCGGCAATGTCGCGATCGACGGCATCGTGGGCAGCGCGCGCGAAGCGGCGCTTGCGGCGACCAAGCTGCTGGTCACCGTTGAGGAAATCGTGGAAGCCATGCCGCCCGCAATGAACAACGTGCTGCTGCCGCACTTCACCGTCACCGCGGTGTCGCATTGCCCGGGTGGCGCGTGGCCGTCCTATGCCCAGGGGTATTACTCACGAGACAACGACTTCTATCTCCGCTGGGATTCCATCGCGCGCGATCGCGCCGCGTTCACCGCCTGGATTGACCGCCATGTGCGCGGCACGGCGGATCACCGGGATTTCCTCGCCAGCATCCAACGGAGTGCGGCGTGAGCGACTACACGCGCGACGAGATGATGACGGTCGCCGCGGCGCGCCTGCTCGCGGACGGTCAGGTCTGTTTCGTCGGCATCGGACTGCCGAGTGCCGCCTGCAATCTCGCACGCCTGACGCATGCGCCGAAACTCGTGCTGATTTACGAATCCGGCACCATCGGCACGCGACCGACCGTGCTGCCGCTCTCGATCGGCGACGGCGAGCTGGCCGAAACCGCCGTCTGCGTCGTGCCGCTGCCGGAAATCTTCAGCGATTACCTGCAGGCCGGGCGGGTGGACGTCGGGTTCCTTGGCGCGGCGCAGATCGACCGCTTCGGCAACCTGAACAGCACCGTGATCGGCTCGTATGAGAAGCCGCGCACGCGGCTCCCGGGCGCTGGCGGCGCGACCGAGATCGCCGCCCATGCGCGGCAAGTGTTCATCGTGATGAAAGCGACGCCGCGCAGTTTCGTGCCGAAAATAGACTTCCAGACCAGCGGCGGGCATTTTTCGGGCCGCGCCGCCAGTGGGGCGCGGGGCGGTGGACCGGCGGTGATCGTCACCGACCTCGGAATCCTGAAACCGCTGGTGGGGAGCAAAGAGTTCGCGCTTTCCGTACTCTATCCGGGTATCCCGGTTGAGGAAGCCCGCGCGGCTGTTGGCTGGCCGCTAGCGGTCGCACCGGAAATTGAAACCATTGCGGCACCGACGGCGTCGGAACTCGTGGTGCTGCGCGCACTCGAGGCCCGCACCGAGGCCGCACACCGGAAACCCGTGAGGCTACCGATATGAACAAAAACCCACATCTGAAAACCGAACTGCCCGGGCCGAAGTCGCGCGCGATGATCGAGCGCGACGCAAAGGTGGCCTCCCCCTCCTATCCGCGCGACTACCCGTTCGTGATCTCGCACGCCCGTGGCACCGAGGCCTGGGACGTGGACGGCAATCGCTTTCTCGATTTCGCTGCCGGCATCGCGGTTTGTGCAACCGGGCATGCGCATCCGAAGGTCGTCGCGGCAGTGCAGCAGGCGGCAGCCAAGTTCCTGCACATCTCCAGCGATTATTGGCACGAAGAGATGACCGCGCTCGCCGAGCGACTCTCGGCAATCGTTCCGCTTGGCGAACCCGGCATGTGTTTCTTCTGCCAGTCAGGCACGGAATCGGTCGAGGGTGCGCTGAAGCTCGCGCGCTACGTCACAGGCCGGCAGCGGATCATCGCGTTCCTCGGCAGTTTCCACGGTCGTACGATGGGTTCGCTCGCGCTGACGTCCAGCAAGTACACACAGCAGGCCGGCTTCGCACCGGTGATGCCGGGCGTCACGCACGTGCCGTACCCAAACACCTACCGGCCCCTGTTTGCGGGCAGCGACCAGGGCCGCGCAGTGCTCGACTACATCCGCATGCTGTTCGAACGCAACCTGCCGGCAGCGGAAGTCGCAGCGATCGTGATTGAACCGCTGCAGGGTGAGGGCGGTTATCTCGTGCCGCCGGACGGTTTCCTCGCGGGACTGCGGCAGATCTGCGACGAGCATGGAATCCTGCTGGTGTTCGACGAAGTGCAGTCCGGCATCGGCCGCACCGGCAAGATGTTCGCGGCCCAGCATTCCGGCGTGACGCCCGACATCATGACGCTGGCGAAGGGCCTGGGCTCGGGCCTGCCGATCGGTGCGGTGGTCGCGAAGCGCAGCATCATGCAGAAGTGGAAGAAGGGCGCGCACGGCAATACCTTCGGCGGCAACCCGATCTGCTGCGCGGCAGCCAATGCGACCATTGACCTGGTGCGCGAACAGTACGTCGCGAATGCAGCAAAGGTCGGTGCGCACTTCATGAAGCGGCTCACCGAACTGCGACCCGACTACCCCTGCATCGGCGACCTGCGCGGACTCGGACTGATGATCGGTGTGGAGCTGATCGGGTCGGACGGGTCTCCCGCCCGCGCGCTGGTCGACCGGCTGCTGCATCGTGCCTATCAGAATGGCCTGCTGCTCCTGTCCTGCGGCGTCTCGACGCTCCGCTTCATGCC
>JANNTO010000302.1:0-1723 GCA_031403675.1 Gammaproteobacteria bacterium
GTTTCCATGGCAGATAATAGCATTCGAATACACTTAGATTGCCGCTCGCCGTTCCACTTGTTGGGTTCATGGTGGGCCTTGAGATTACGCACACCGACCTCAACCTCGCCGCTCTTCTCGCCGGTTGCAAAACTTAGTGCGACATGGCGGCAACAGCGGCCGGCATATACCCCGCGCATAAGGCCAAGATCACGAAAGCTGCAACGCGCATTTTGGGCTGCATTCCTTTCCCGCGCTATCAAATCTGCGCGGCCTCGCTTGTGTAATAGCGCGCAGCCCAGCGGTAGAGTTTGGCGGGACGAGCGTCCCGTCCGCGTTTCAGCGTGCACCAGTGCTCTAGCAGGCTGTTGAAAAAGGCGTAGCGCGGTTACTTGGCTCATGATTCCCTGTCTGAGGGATTTGAGTCGAAGGGCGATTGATGCGCGGATCGGACGAACGCTCTGGATCGCTGTTTTCCTATGTCGATCTTGAGAGGCGTGTGCCAAAGGATCACCCGTTGCGGCCGATCCGGGAGTTCGCCAACGAGGCGTTGTCGGCGTTAGAGGCTGATTTTGCCGCGCTGTATACGCCCCTCGGGCGCCCGTCGATCCCGCCGGAGAAACTGCTGCGTGCGCTGCTGCTGCAGGCCTTCTATACGCTCCGCTCCGAGCGGCAGTTGATGGAGCGGCTTGAGTTCGATCTTTTGTTCCGCTGGTTTGTCGGTCTTGGGGTTGATGATCCAGCGTGGGATCATTCGGTGTTCTCGAAGAACCGTGACCGGCTTCTGGAAGGCGAGATCGCCCGGAAGTTCCTCGCCGCCATCCTGGCGCAGCCGAAGGTCAAGCGGCTGTTGTCCTCGGAGCACTTCTCGGTTGACGGGACGCTGGTGGAGGCCTGGGCGAGCATGAAGAGCATCAAGCCCAAGCAGAAGGGCGGGGGCGACCCTCCGCCGAGCGGCGGTCGCAATGCCGAGGCCGATTTTAAGGGTGAGAAGCGGTCGAACGAGACGCACGCCTCGAGGAGCGATCCGGACGCCCTGCTGTATCGCAAGGGATCGGGCATGGAAGCCAAGCTTTGCTTCATCGGCCACGCCCTGATGGAGAACCGGAACGGCATCTTCGTCGATGCGCGTCTGACACGCATCTCCGGCCACGCGGAACGGTTGGCCGCTCTCGACATGATCGAACCCCGCGCCGATAGGCGGCGTGCGATCACGCTGGGGGGCGACAAGAACTTCGACACCAAAGACTTCGTGATGGAACTGCGCGAGATCAACGTGACGCCCCATGTCGCTCAGAACACGAGCCGGACTTCGGCCATTGATGGGCGCACGACGCGCCACGCGGGCTACACGATCAGCCAGCGCATCCGGAAACGGATTGAGGAAGGCTTCGGCTGGATGAAGACCGTCGCGGGCTTAAGAAAGACGAAGTATCGCGGGTTGGAGAAGGTCGGATGGGCCTTCACCTTCGGAGCCGCCGCATACAATTTGGTGCGGCTCCCGAAGCTGATGGCGGCGACATGACAGCCGCAGTCGGACGCAAGTTGAGTGGCAGGCGGACACCCGATTCACCGCCGCCACGACGCGCCTCTCAAAGCTCGTCATGCCTGACTTCTTCAACAGCCTGCTAGGCGGCATTCACCGGACTGTGCCTTATTAATTCGGGGGCCTCTTTCAATAAACATAAGTTGCGTAAAGCCAAAAGACGTGCTTCGAGGGACGAGCACCGCCGCCCTCATAGAG
>JANNTO010000303.1:0-24024 GCA_031403675.1 Gammaproteobacteria bacterium
CGAGATCAATGACCCCCACGCCGTATCCTGGGCCGAGGTCTCGTCGCCCAGTCTCCGGGCCTTGACGCCCTTGACCGAATCGATGCCGGACGCGCCGGCGCGGTACGTGATGCTCCCCTTCTGGTCGAATACCCAGTCCAGCACATAGTCATAGTTCCCGACCGTCGCGATGTAGCTCACCACCAGCTCGGTCGCGGGTCGGCTCTCGAGCGCCCCCGTGATGAAGTCGTAGTGGCGCCAGACCGGCTCGCCGGGTGATACCTCGAAGATGCAGACGCGCTTGTCCTGCACGTCGGCGCCGCCTGCGACATTCGACATGACCGGTGACAGGTAGGTCGCTGACGCCGGGCAGTCGGCGCCGGGAACGAGGGCTGATGCCATCGTCCCGAACCCGTAGTCCCCGGCATCCATGTAGTTCCGGTAGTACCAACCCTCAGTCGGGTCCTGATACGGCACGAAGATCTCGGACAAATGGCCCTCGTAGAGGACCGGGCGCGCCCGGTCGCCATCCTGGTAGTTCACCAGCGAAATGACCACGCCCTCGCGAATCTCCCAGCGCAAGTGGAACGACCATTTCTGCCACCGCAGCATCGAGCCGTCGAAGCTGACGTTGCTGCCGTCAGGCGCCGACTGCACGATCGGCTTCACGACCCTTTGCGTGCCGATTGACGCAGGATCGAGCTCGAGCTCGCCGCCTGGCACTGGGACGACTCCCAGGTCCGTGACTTCGAGGACCGCGCCTCGATCCAGGTCGACCGTCGCGAACAGGCCTTCGATCGGGTTGGCGAAGACATCGGTTTTGACGCCCCGAATGTCGAAGCAATCGACCTTGACGATGCGCCTGGTCTTTTCCGTTTCCGTCCCAAAATTGCCCGCCGTGCGCGGAGCACAAAAGACTTTCTCGAAATCCGTGATGCCGCGCTTGCGCAATCCCGCCTGCATCCCCGGATCCGCGGTCGTGACGGCGATGGCGGAGAGGATCTCCGGCATGGTGACGAATGGCTGGGCCCCCGGAATCTCCCGGTACGACAAGACTTCGCCATTGCCGAGGTCCACCACGGCCTCGAACGTGGCCGCGTTTCGCCGCAGCACGGCCCTGGCCTTTCTCGGGATCGGATCGCCCTTTTTCCAGGCCAGCACGTCGGCCTTGGGCGGCTCCTGCAAGCTGATTGAGGCGATCAAGGTCTTGTCGTCGGCATTCCCCGTGTTTCTGAGGATGGCCGTGGTGGTCGTGATTTCGGATGCATCAAGCCCATCTAGCGGATGACTCGCTGCGCCATGCGTGACACAAGGCGCAAGACAGGTGAGGACTGCAAGCAGCGCTGGCCAAAGCTTTTGCGGATTCATCGTGTACCTCACTGTAGCGTCGACAAGTATCGTCTCATTTTTGAGTTTCCGTCCGAAGCTCCGGAGCAACAAGTTCAACGAGCCGCGGTACCAGTTCGAGAATTCTGTCGTGGGGAACGGCGCGTGCGCGACGGCTCCTGTAGAGCACCGAGCCGCCTTCCGACACTGTGCCGCGCCACCCTATTTGCACGATTGGCGGTGTGATAATTACCTAGCACCAGCCACCTGTTTCCCGACGCAAGTATCCCATTCGTGTGAGCGTCTGCTCGATGGCGAGACGCTCGGCCAGGTCGGCGGGTTGGCCGCGGCCTGACAGTTCACGCGCGATCCGCAGCGCGCGATCCTGCACCTCCTCGCGGAGCGCGGTGCGGTCGACCATGAGCGGCGGCCGTGCGCTCCAGATTTCGGCCGCCGTCTTCCATCCGAGTGTACGCCGGCGCCAGAGCCGATTGACACGGTCGAGCATTTCCACGAGACGGGGTTCCAGTGAGGTGCCGGCTGGCAGCGGCTGAGAGCCGATCCAGGCGCGGTGCTCACGGTTCTGGCGCTCGAGTTGACCATAGAAGCAGGGATAGCGCGGTGGGCCGTGCAGCACCAGCACCTGATGCGCTGCCAGCAACGCGCGCGCCGCCGGCGCATCGTGCGCACGGGCACGATCCAGCCGATACACCAGCGGCGCGCCGTTCTGCTCCAGATCACGACCCAGCGCGCGCGTCACCAGTCCGACGTCGTAGTGCGGGCCAGTGGTCAGGCTGGTCCGATACGGCACCGCGCCATCGGCAGCGATCAGTGCATAGCGCGCCGCGCGCGCGTTCGGGAACTGCATCGCATCCATGCCACGCAACACGCCGGGTACGGTGATCGTGATGCGGGCCAGCGCCGCCTTGCGTTCACGTTCCATCACCGTCAGGGTCGTCGCCTTGATCCGCGCTGCCATGCGTCGCGAGATGCCCGCAACACTGTGACGCAAGGCCTCGGCACCGATCAGTCCATGCAACTCGCGCACCAGTATCGCGACCTGGTTCGCCGCAGTGACCGGCACCGGTGGTTCGACGGGATGCAGCGGGTGAACGCCCGCGCATGATCTGCCGCATAGCGCCCGCGCGCGCCAACGCCGCACGGTCGAGTCATGCACGCCGGCGATCGTCGCCGCCGCTACCGCCGTCATGCCGAGCCGCTGCATCTCACCGACTCCCGCCAGCAACTGCCCCCGACCGGTCGCAGGGTCGCTGTCTTCCTTGCCATCAGCGCTGCTCCCGGCCGTCTTGCGCACCCGTGCCTGCCGTCCCGTCGGCCGGATCCGGCCGTGCAACAGTCCGCTGGCTACCTCCAGCAGCCGTTCGGTCGATCCCACCTGACTTTGCAGGCGCGCGTTCTCGCGCTGCAGCTGCTTCAGCTGTGCTTGCAAGGTCGCGAGCGCCAGCGGCGTCGCCGGTCGGCCACGCGGCTGTACTGCGATCGCCTGCACCAGTGCCGCGATCCCGCGATGCAGCAGACTCTGGAAGTGGTTGCGCGACAGTCCCAGCGAGCGTGCCGCTGCCGACACGGTCTTCACTCCCGCCATCACTTCCAACACCGCCGCCAGGCGCGGCATCAACTCCGGCGGTACTGCCGGTAGCGGCGTGTACTTCGACTTCGGTTGACTCATCGGCGCGCTCCTGCCGATGGACCGCCATCGGCGCCTGCTCCGCGCATAGTTTGCGCTCCCAGATCAAGGCGAGCTCGCGCCAGGGGACGTCGGCGTCGAACCGGACTCCAACAACGCCTTCGGCCAGCGCCCGCGCCGCGGGCTCGTTACCGGCGCCCGCATCGTCTTGCGGCTCAACAGCAACAGTCGTGCCACCCGCCGCTTGTCCTGTTCGAGCCGCTGGATCTTGCCCTGCAACAGTGCGATCTGGCTCGCCGCCGCTGACCGCTCCGCCGCGCCATCCGGCCCCGCCCCGGCGCGCGGGTTCAGCGCCGCCAGCATCGCATTCAAGGCCCGCGTCTCCAGCTTGTAATAGGTTCCGGGTGCGATCCCGGCCTGCGCCACCGCCGCGCTCACCGGCAGCTCGCCCGACAACACCGACAGCAACAACAGGCAGCGACTGCGCGCGATCGCATCCAGTTCGCTCGAGTTCTGCAACCACTTCGGTAACTTCCGGGGCTGCGGCTTCCGCGGCCGCCGGCCCGGCGCTCCAGGGTGCGCCGCTCGTTCCGTCTTCATGTTCCGTCTCCTTCCGCATCGGGATCGTGGTTTCCTCATCGCCGACTCGCACCTTCAAGTCCGCACCGCTCGCGCTGATCGCGAGATCCCGATCACCCAGCCGCCCGACCAGATAGAACGGCAACTTCGGCGGCTGCTCGCGCGCCAGCCGCAGGGCATTGGCCGATACCGTCGCCTCGACCGCCGCCCGCACCGGTGCCGCGGCACGGAAGTACCGATCCGCCGGCACCAGCCCATCGAGCGCCTGATGCGGCCGCTGGAAGTTGTAGTGCTGGATAAATAGCGCGATGCGCCGCTCACAGTCCTGGAAGTCCGCGAACACGGTGCGTGCCAGCAACTCCTCCCACAGCGTCTTCCAGAAGCGCTCGATCTTGCCGCAGGTCTGCGGATGATGCGGCCGGCTCTTGATGTGCCGGATGCCGTGACGCTTGAGCTCGGCCTCGAACTCGGTATTGCCCCGCCAGCTGGTGTACTGCCGGCCCTGGTCGGTCAGGATCTCGCGCGGCGCGCCGTACTCGGCGATGCCACGCGACAATGCCTCCAGCACCAAGGTGCTGCGCTGATGATGCGCCAGCGCCAGACTCACCAAGTACCGCGAGTGATCGTCCAGGAACGCCGCCACATACAGCCGCTCATGCTTCCTGAGCAGGAACGTGAACAGGTCCGATTGCCACAACTGGTTCGGCTCGGCGCGCTCGAACCGATGCGCGCGCGGTTGCGGCTTGGCCCGCGCCTTCGGCCTGGCGGTCGCCAAGCCCTCCTGCTTCAGCACCCGCCGCACCGTGGTGGCCGACGTGCCCAGTCCAAAGTACCGCTTCAGCACATCGCGGATGCGCCGGCTGCCAGCCGTCGGCTGAGCGCGCTTGGCCGCCACGATCGCCGCACGTCGCGCCGCCACCGAACCACCGCGCGGCGGCCGTACGCGCCGGCTGCCTCCCGGCCTCAGCCCCGCCTCGCCGTCCGCGCGATAGCGCCGCACCCACTCTACGACCGTTGTGTACGGCACCCCGAACCGCGGCGCCACCGCGTGCGCACTGGCACCACCATCCGTTACCGCACGCACCACTGCTAGCATCAAGTCCTGCGGCCAGCGCTTGCCAACACGCCGTACCCCACCGTCTCCGCGGCGCGGCCCCTCCGTCGCTCGTTGCTTTGCCACTTGTCTTCTCCTCAACTGCCTGCGCGTCAGGCAAACTGGGGAACAAGTGCTAGGACATTAATCCACCACTCAACCGTGCATCAGGTGGTTCGCAGCGCAGCCATTGGCCGTGCAGCGGCTGGCGCAGGTGGTGTCGAGCTGGCCCGAGGTACGGTCCTGGGCGGACGCGAGGCCGAGGAATCCGCCCAAAATCGCGCCCGCAAACAGAGCGACAGAAAATCGCAAACGATCAGAGAGTTGTGAGCGATTTTTCATGGGAGCCTCATGAGATCGACGAATCAATGCTTCTCCACTGTATATCTGTCACGAGAGCCCCGAAAGTCCCACGCTGAGCATGAATTTTTTTCTGCCGACCAAATCTTGCGTCGCAAGGGAAGCGGCGACGAGGTCCAGTGACCCGCCGATTTCAGGGATGCCCTGCTGGAAGTGCTTGTCGCCCAAAGCGGGCTTGCAAGAGTGGCTCGGAACCCTGCGGGTTGATCCCGGTCAGGGTTCGCTGCAATTGAAGGCGAACCAATCCGGCGCGACGCGCCCGATCCGCAGGCTCGTCAGCCCTTCGGAGCCGCGGCGGCGGCGGCCGCCGCCGACTGGGTCTCAGCACTACTGGTCGCAATCGTCAGCGTCTGACCCGCGCGCAGACGTTCACCGCCACGCACGACGACACGATCGCCGGCCGCGAGCGCGCCCGTAATTTCGACCCGCTTCGAGTCGCCGTTGCCGACGCGCACCGCAACGCGTTCCGCGACATCGCCCTTGGCGATGCGATAAACATGCGCGCCGTCGGCGCGCACGATTACCGCATCGCGCGGCACCATCAGGCCGGCGACCTGGCGCGCCGCCGGCAGATCCACACGCACGGCGGATCCGATTGCCCAGCCCTTCGCATTCATTGCAATACGCACTTCGATCATGCGCGAGCGTTCGTCGCCGATCGGCACGATGGCGCGGATCCTGCTTTCCACCTGCTGCGTGTCGCCGCGCACGGTGACCGCCTGGCCAACCGCAAGATGACCGGCTTCTGCAACCGGCGCGCGCGCCACGACTTCGACGTTACCGGTATCGGTCAGGCGCACGACCTCGGTACCGACCGAGACGAACTCGCCGAGCTGCCGGATGCGTTCGACCACATGTCCCGGGAACGGTGCGCGGATTACCGCGCGTTCGACCAGGTGCCGCGTGCTGTCGCGGGTCGCGCGTGCCTGCTCAACTTCATGCCGCGCCATCGCGAGCCGCGCCCCGGCCTCGTCGATCTGGCTCTTCGAGGCGATACCATTCGGCAAGGCCGTGAGCCGCGCCAGTTGGGTATTCAGGAGCTCGGCATTTGCCGTCAGGCGCGCGACCTGCGCGTCGTTCTCGCGCAGCTGGAGTTCGAGCGAACGCGTATCGACACGGGCCAGCTGCCCGCCCTTCGCGACTTTCGCGCCCGGCTCGGCGACCCAGTCGAGGCGTCCGGTCACTTCCGCGGCGAGCCGCGCGTCATTGCGGCTCACGACCGTGCCGGTTGCAGTAACGCTGGTTGCGACAGTGCCCTTGGTTACGGACGCGACCGTCACCGGCGCCGGGGGCGGCTCGCTCTGCGCCCGGGCCGCGCCGGCCGCCAGGGAGGAAGCGGCCAGCGCGGCCAGCGCCACGCTCCATGCAAAGGACTTCGTTCGTGAATTCATCAGGCACCTTCCTTGAGTGCATCGGGCATCGTTGCGCGTTGCGGCGCGGACGACGCCTCACCGAGACGCAGCAGCGCCGGCAGCAGCACCAGCATAAATAGAGTGTTGACCAGCATGCCGCCGGCGATGACCGTGCCAAGCCCACGATAAAGCGCAGCACCAGGACCCGGCACGATGATCATCGGCAGGAGTCCCGCGAGCTGGCCGAGCGAGGTCGCGAAGATCGGCCGCGTGCGCTGCTCGAGCGCATGACGCACGGCGCTGCGCCGGTCCATGCCGCCGCGTTCGGCCGAGCGCGTGCTGTCCACCAGCAGGATCGCGTTGTTGACCGCAGCGCCCAACAGGATGATGAAACCGACCATGGTCAGCATGTCGAGGGTCTGCGGCGTAAACAGGTTCAACAGGCGAATCCCGAGCACGCCGCCGAGACTCGCAAGCGGCACGGTCAGGAGCACGAGTGCGCTGTCGCGCGGCGAACGAAACAGCGCCGCCATCAGCAGGAACAGCACCAGCAGCGCGAGTCCGATGTTCACCCGCATGTCGGCGAGCGCGGTCTCAAGACTGCCGGCATCTCCCGCGTAGCGGATACCGCCGTCTGGCGGCAAGAGCGGCAGGATCGCCGGACCGACGTCGCGCTCGATCTTATCCATCGTCTGCTGCAAGGACATGCCGGGCGGCGCGATGACATTGAGTCCGATTGTGCGGCGGCCATCCACGCGGCGCAGTCCCGTCGTGCCGACGGTCGGCTCGATGGTCACCAGTTCGCCGAGCGGCACGACTCCGCCGGTCGGTGTCGCGACCGGCACGGCCGCGAGCGCATCCGGGCTGTCCCAGCCCTTCGCGCGCAGGATCATGTCGAGCCGGCGCTCGCCATCGAAATGCTCACCCACCCAGATGCCGTCGCCGAGCGAGCGGACCACGGTCGCGACATTGGCACGCGTCCAGCCGGACTCGCTGATGCGCCGGTCGTCCGGCACCAGGCGCAGCTCCGGCTCAGATAACTCGAGGTCCTGAAATGAACGCACCTGCGCACCGGGCAGCTTTTCGGTAATGACGTCCTGCGCCGCATGCGCGGCCTTGAGCAGCCCATCGAAGTCGGCGGACTGCAGGCGTATCTCGATGTTGCGGCCATCGCCGAAGCCGCCGAACAGGTTGCCCTGCTGCGCGAACACCTGAAGGTCCGGGAATCCAGGCGTGATCTCCTCGTTGATCACCCGGCCAAGTTCGTCGATCTTCGAGTTGTCGAGCGGACGCACGCCGATGGTGCCGCCGCCCGGGAAGATCAGGATGTAATAGTTCTTGAGCGCGGGCTCCTTTTCGCCCGCCATGTAGGGCGCGAGCCGGGCGACCATCGGCCGCACGACTTCTTCCTCGATCGCGTCCACGTTCATGCCGGGCGGAAACTGGAAGAAGCCGTCGATCGCGTCGCGCTTCACCGGCGGCAGGTAGTCGATCGGCGGCAACAACAGCCAGGTGAGCGCCGCGGGCGCAATCAGGCAGAGTCCAATCGTGAGCTTGCGCTGGTTCGGACTGTCGGTCAGCGCCGCCATGCGCTCGCCGAGCTTGCGCGGCCATTCCGCCGCCTTCTGCGTCGCCGCAGCCTGAGTCAGCGTGAGCCAGCGCGCCGCCGCGACCGGTAGCACCGTCATCGCGATGACGAGCGAAACCGCGATTGCAACCGAGATCGTGAGCGCGAGATCGGCGAACAGCTGCCCCTCGGTGTTCTTCATGAAGATGACCGGCAGGAACACGATGATGGTCGTCAGCGTGGAGGCGAACAGCGCCGGCCATACCGCGGTCGCGCCCTCGAGTGCCGCCTGCGCGGGACTGAGTCCCCGCTCGCGGCGCGCGAGGATGCTTTCCAGCACGATGGTCGCGGCGTCCAGCGTCATGCCGACTGCGAACGCGATGCCGGCGATGGAAATGACATTCAGCGAATGCCCGGTGAGCAGCATCACCAGCACGGTTGCGAGCACGCTGACCGGGATCGCGATGCCGACCAGCAGCGTCGAGCGGAACTGGCGCAGAAACAGCCACAACACGGCGATCGCGAGAATCACACCGGCCAGCAGATTGCCGCCGACCAGGCCAATCGCCTGGTTGATGAACACGGACGGATCGAAGGACTGCTCGATCGCGAGGCCGAGCTCGGCGAGCGGGCCCTCGCGCAACTCCGCGATCTCGGTCTTGACGGCGTTGAGCGTCGCCAACACGTCGGCGCCCGATTCCTTGAGGATCTGGATCGCGATTGCAGGATTGTTGTTCTGCACGGCGAGCGAGTTGCGGTCGCCCCGCTGCACCGAGATGGTTGCGACATCCGCAAGCCGTACCGGCCTGCCGTCCCGCCAGTCGAGTACCAGTTCGCCGAGGTCCGCCGGTCGGTAGCGGCCGGCGAAACGCAGCGTGTACTGGCGCCGTCCGAGCTCCGCGAATCCGCCGGACACGTCGTCCGCACTGCCGGCGACGCCGACGATGTCGGGAATCGGAATGCCGAGCTCGGCGGCGCGGTACGGATCGAACTCGATGCGCAGTTCATCCGGCGCGCCAGCATTGACGTTGATCGTGCCGACACCCGGGATCGACTCGACGCGCGAGCGCATCAGGTCCTCGACCTCGCGTCGGTAATTCTCGACCGGGCCCGGCGTGCCGGGCTGCAGCTGCACGAAGAACCAGGACAGCGTCTCGTTCGGCCCGCCGCCGCCGTTCTCGCCGAGCGAGATGCGCGGCGCATCGGCGTCGCGCGGCAAAGGCGGCAACTGGTTCATCCGCGAGATCACCTCGATCAGCGTGCGGCCCATGTCGGTGCCGATCGCGAACTCGAGATTGATGAATGCGCCGCCGGCATTCGCGAACGACTGGATCTCCTGGAGTCCCGGGAGTCCGCGCAGCGCCTGCTCCTGCGGCTCGATCAGTTCCGACTCGACTTCGGTCGGAGCAGCCGCGCGCCAGCCGGTGAAAACCGTGATGACCGGCGCTTCGATGTCCGGAAACAGCTGCACCGGTAGCTTGATGAGCGCAACGATGCCGAGCACGATGATCAGGCCGACACCGACTGCGACGCCGATCGGGCTGTTCAGGGATTTCTCGGTCAGATTCACGCGGCGCCTCCAAAGGGGACATCTCCCTTCGAAAAGGGGACGTTTCCTTTTTCGAAGGGAGATGTCCCCTCTCCGCTCATTTTCCGCTGCCGGCCCGGCGGCCGGGCCACGCTCTGCCGCGGGACACATCCGCTTCGTCGCAGCTGCCCTGTGCAGGGTAAAATCCGTCAATGAATGGAAGGATGCCCCGCTCGGACGAGATCATCAGTGCCGCCGATGTGCTTGCCGCAATCGACCAGTTGGCTGCCCAGAGCAATGCCCGGTTGGCCGGCCGCCAGCCACTGGTGATCACGGTGATGAATGGCGGGCAGATATTTGCCGGACAACTGCTGCCAAAACCCAGCTTCGCGCTCGACTGCAGTTATGTGCACGTGCGCCGCTACGGTCGCGACGATCCGCGCGCTGGCGGAGTCGCAGGACTGATCCGGGGCGTCAGCCGCCGACGGCGTGCGGTTCGATCCAGCCCATCTTCCAGGTTGCCCAGAGCACGATGAACAATGCAATGGACAGACCGATGCGGATGGTCAGGGCCCGCACCATGCGCCGACTCTCGCCCTTGTAGTCGTGCACCAGATGCAGCATGGCCGACGCCATGCTCAGGACAATCAGGAAGAAGATGACCAGCACCAGCCACTTGACGCCAGACATGGACCCGCCCCGGTTGTTCGGACACCGAAGTATAGCCCGGTGCTGAACCGGGGCCGATTGCGATTTTTGCCACGGCCGTTTGCGACCCTGGCAACCGTTGCCGCGGCGCTGGTGTGTGCCGCACTCGGCAACTGGCAACTTGGGCGGGCGCAGGAAAAGCGCGCGCTCGCAGCCGATTTTGCGCGCGCCGGCCCCACACTCGAACTGCGTTCCCTGCCTGCCGATGCGCCGCGTTATCAGCCGGTAATCGCCCGTGGCCATTACGATCCGGAGCGTCAATTCCTGCTCGACAACATGAGTCATGCGGGACGGGCGGGGGTGATGGTACTGACGCCACTGGTGCTGGCGGACGGCGGCGCCGTACTGGTCAATCGCGGCTGGCAGCCATTCGGCTCGACACGCGAGGCATTGCCTGAGGTGGCCGTGATGGATGAGGCACGCAGCGTGACCGGCCGTCTCGATGATCTGCCCCAGCCGCCGATCCGGCTCGATGCGCCGCAGGCTTCGGGCTGGCCGCGGCTCGTGCAATACCCCTTCATGAATGAGCTGGCGGCGCTGCTCGGCCGCGATCTGCGACCGCGCATGATCCTGCTCGACCCCGCCGAGCCCGACGGCTATGTTCGCGAATGGGTCGTTCCGGGCACGGCACCGGTCCGGCAACTCGGCTACGCGGTGCAATGGTTTGCTTTCGCCGCGCTTGCCATTGCGATCTGGGGTGTTCTGAGTTTTCGCCGGGAGGGCAAATTGAAATGAATGCAGCTGCGCAGCAGGCGCGTTCAGGCCGCCGGCAGCTGCTGCTGGTTGCAGCGCTTTTCTTCGTGCCGCTGGTGGCTGCTTTCTTCCTCTATTTCTATGCCGATTGGCGCCCGGCAAGCGGCGTGCAACACGGCACGCTGATCGAACCGCCGCAGCCACTGCCCGTGATTGCACTCGGCTGGTCCGACGGCAGCACCGCGGCGTCTGAGGTCCTGCGTGGCCAGTGGTTCCTGGTACATGTCGTGAACGGTCCCTGCGACCCACGCTGTGGCACCGCACTCGCTGAGCTGCGCCAGGTTCGCCTGGCGCTCGACAAGGACGCCATGCGTGTGCGACGCGTGCTGCTGCACGCCGGCAATTGCTGCGCGGCGGGCTTCCCACCGGCCGCGCCAGACCTGCTTGTGCTCGGCGCCACGGGCCCGGCGGGCCAGGCATTTCGCGCCAGGTTTTCGCAAGCGGCCGATGGCGGGTCCGGCATCTATATAGTGGACCCGCTCGGCAACCTGATGATGAGTTACCCTGCGACCGGCGCGGCACGCGGCCTGTTGAAAGACCTCGAGCGCCTGTTGCGTCTGTCGACTATTGGCTAGGGGGTTAGCATGCCCAGCACCCAGGGCTTGATCTGGTTTCGTCGCGCGGCTCTGCTGGCGGCGCTCCTCTGCGCGGTCGTAGTCGTGGTCGGCGCCTGGGTGCGTCTCACGAACGCCGGCCTCGGTTGCCCGGACTGGCCCGGCTGCTACGGCCAGATCCATCCCGCACAGGTGGTCGATCAGGTCGCCGAGATCAACGCGGATAATCCCGCACGACCCTTCGATTATCAGAAAGCGTTAAACGAAATGGTGCACCGCTACATCGTCGGTGCGCTCGGCATCCTGGTTCTCGGCCTTGCGGTCCTGTCGGTGTGGAACCGGCGCGACCCCGGCCAGCCGCGGGTATTGCCGTGGCTACTCGTGGTGCTGCTCGTGATGCAGGCGCTGCTCGGCATGTGGACCGTGACGCTATTGCTGAAGCCGCTGATCGTGACGCTGCATCTGCTCGGCGGTCTTGCGACACTTGCGCTGCTGTGGTGGCTTGCGCTCGCACCGCAACGGCGCGAACTCAAGGCCGCGGAACGGCCGGTGCGCCGGCTCGCGATCGCTGCACTGGTGGTCCTGGTCGCGCAGATTTCGCTCGGCGGCTGGACCAGCACCAATTACGCCGCCGCCGCCTGTGCGGATTTTCCGGCCTGCCACGGACAGTGGTGGCCGGACATGGATTTCAAGTCTGCCTTCGTGCTGTGGCGCGGGCTTGGCATTGACTACGAGGGCGGCGTACTCGACGCCCCCGCGCGCGTCGCGATTCATTACTCACACCGTCTCGGCGCCTACCTGACCGCGCTGGTGCTGCTGCTGCTCGTGCTCGGCGCCTGGCGGCGCGGACAAAACGCGCTGACGCGCACTGCTGCGGGCGCGGTGCTGGTTGCGCTGGTATTGCAGGTCACGATCGGCATGAATCTCATCTGGCAAGGGTGGCCGTTGTGGCTCGGTACTTCGCACAACGCGGGCGCGGTGCTGCTGGTGCTCGCGATGGTCGCCCTGCTGCGCTTTCTGAGCCCACACTCCGAGGTCAGCCGGTTCCGGCCCGCGCGGCGCTAACGCGCTCAAGGGTGCCGGCGGAACCCTGGGCGGGTCGTGATAGCATTCCAGCACTCATGACGACGCGGGAACACAACGCTGGTACGAGCCACTCCGTCGCGTGGACGCGGGCCCGCGATTATTTCGCGCTGACCAAGCCGAAAGTCGTGTCGCTGATCATGTTCACGGCGATCGCCGGCATGTTCCTGGCCGTGCCCGGATTTCCGCCGGCCGATGCCCTGATCTGGGGCACGGTCGGCATCGCGCTCGCAGCATCCTCTGCAGCGGCGATCAACCATGTGCTCGATGCGCGTATCGACGCCGAGATGGCGCGCACGCGATTGCGGCCGCTGCCGCGCGGCACTGTGTCCGAGGCCTACGCGCTGGCGTTCGCCTTCGTGCTCGGCGCCGGGTCGATGCTGATTCTTGCGCTCCTGGTCAATGCACTGACCGCGGTGCTGACATTCTTCTCGCTGATCGGCTACGCGATCATCTACACGGTGTGGCTCAAGCGCGCCACGCCGCAGAACATCGTAATAGGCGGTGCTGCCGGCGCCGCACCGCCGGTGCTCGGCTGGACCTCGGTGACCGGTGTCGTGGACGCTGATGCGCTGCTGCTGTTCCTGATCATCTTCGCGTGGACGCCGCCACATTTCTGGGCGCTCGCAATCGCACGCCGCGACGAATACGCCCGGGTCGGCATCCCAATGTTGCCGGTCACGCACGGCATTGCCTACACCAAGCAGTTCATCTGGTACTACACGGTGCTGCTGTCAGTCATCACGGTGCTGCCGTTCCTGACCGGCATGGCGGGTTATTTCTACCTGGCCGCCGCGCTGGTGCTCGACGGCCTGTTCCTGCGCCATGCCTGGACTCTGCGGGGTTCCGAACGCGCCGATCTGCCGATGCGCGTGTTTCGCTTTTCGATCAATTACCTCGCCTTGCTGTTCGCCGCTTTCCTCGTCGATCACTATCTGCCGCACCCATTTTCCTGACGCGGAGCAGCACAGAAGATGCGCTGGCGTGGCCGCCGACAGAGTGAAAACATCGAGGATCGCCGCGGCACGCGGGTCGGTCGCGGCGTCGTCGGTGGCGGTCTGGGAACGGTTGCCCTGGTGCTGCTGGCCATGTATTTCGGCATCGATCCGTCGGTGGTGTTGCAGGGCGTCAGCGGCGGGCCAGCCGGGCCGGCCACGAATGAGCCCCACACTGAGTCGGAAATGGAGGCGACGTGGCGTGAACAGGTCGCCGTCACGCTGGCCGACACCGAGGACTCCTGGCAAGTCGTCTTCAAGCAGCTCGGTGGCGAATATCGGGAGCCGACAGTGGTCCTGTTCAGCGGCGCGGTCGAATCCGGTTGCGGATACGCTGAGGCGGCGGCAGGTCCGTTCTACTGCTCAGCCGACGAGCGCGTGTTCATCGACCTGGCGTTCTTCGACGAACTCCAGACGCGTCTGGGTGCCGGCGGCGATTTCCCGCGATCCTACGTCGTTGCGCATGAAATCGGCCACCACGTGCAGAACCTGCTCGGCATTTCGGATCGCGTGCAGGAGCTGCGCCAGCGTGTCGACGAAGCCGAAGGCAATCAGCTATCCGTGCGACTCGAACTGCAGGCCGATTGCTTCTCGGGCCTGTGGGCACACCACGCCGAAAGCACCGCCGGAATCCTCGAGCCGGGCGACATTGAGGAAGGGCTGAATGCGGCGAGCGCGATCGGCGACGATACGCTGCAGCAGAATGCCGGCCGCGCCGTCGTTCCCGATTCCTTTACGCATGGCAGTTCGGCACAGCGGCAGCGCTGGTTCCGCCGCGGTTTCGACGCGGGTGAATTCGAAAACTGCGACAGTTTCAAGGAAGCGGATCTGTAGGGGACCCCGGACTCCCTAGAACGCCGCGCCAAGCTGCAGCCAGAATTTCTTCGTGTCCGTGAACAGGCCGTCCGCGTGGTAGTCCGCGTACTTGATCAGGACCTCATAGCGCTTGGCGAATTTCCGCGCTACCAACAGGTTGAGTTCGGTGCCGTAGTCGAGGTCGGTCGCTGCGGCTGAAAAATCGTGCCAGACCGCCTGGCCGTTCCAGCCGGCGAAGGTCGCATTCACGCCAAGATAGAGATCCTCGACGCCGGCGCTCGGGGTGGTCAGGAACTTGTCGGCCCAGCCTTGCCATTTGTGCAGTGTTGCGAGCGGCGTCTGGAATGCCGGATTGGTCGTTGCGGTGAACGTCCCGGATTCTCCTGAAAGTACTTCGCGGCCGGCACTGAAGCCGACCGACGAGGATTGGAGGCGCAACTCAACGAGGTCGTAAGAGGCATCGATGCTGGCGGCACTGGCGCCTGCATCTTCCTGCCGGGCGTATTCAAGCGCCCAGCCGATTTTCCAGGTGTCACCGAGTGCCTGGGTGCCGTCATAGCGCGCACCCAGCGTCTGCGAGGAGAGCTGCGGCGCGTTGTCGAAATCGAGGTGATAGCCATAAATGGTGACCGCGCCGACCGGCAGCGACGTCAGTTTCAGGTTCAACAGGTGGCTTGCGCTGTCGAGCGAGGCCGGCGGCGAACCGGAATCGGGACCGAACACGCGCTGCACGCGATCGACATAGGCATAGTTCGCGACCACGCCGGGCATGGCCTTGGTCTCGATGCGGAGCGCATCGTAGGTCTGTTCGTTCTGGCGCCAGCCGGAGCCGCCGATGAAGCGTTCGCCGTCGAGGTTGATACGCTGCCGACCCATGCGGAGCCACGTCCCCTTGGGCGCCGCATATTGCAGCCAGGTTTGATTGAGATCCGTGCCCTCGGGGTCCGCGACCACGGGATAGTTCGCAAGGCCGTTGCGGGTATCGTCGTGATGCTCGCCGCCCAGGGCCTGCAGGTGATCGAATTCCGTGAATGCGGTGAAGCCGTTCGCGACACCGGTCGCCAGGTTCAGGCGCAGCCGCAGAGTGTTTGCCCCCGCGGTCGATGGCTTGCCATCCTGCTCGACGCTTTCGAAGCGATAGCGCAGGTCGAGACCGGCCTTGCCGTCGCTGATGAGCGTATCGAACCCTTCGCCGGCGGCCGTCGACGCGGCCAGCGCGATGCATGGAAGCATCAGGAATCGCTTCATTTCAAACGCCCTTTGGTCCATGCAAATGATCGCGCCCGGGCCCGGCCCATGCCTTGACCTGCGTCAACCCGCGCGGCGCTCGTTAGAATGAGTCCCTGAGGCCCGCCAGCAGGACAGAAACAAGATGATCGTTCACAAGCACCCGGTTCCGGAGGCATTCGCAGCACAGGCGCACGTGAAAGTCGCCGACTATCTGGCCATGTATCAGGAGTCGGTGCGCGATCCTGCCGGCTTCTGGGCACGCATCGCGCAACGCATCGACTGGCTGCGATTCCCCACCCGAATCAAGAATGTCTCGTTCGACCCCGCGGATTTTCGCGTGCGCTGGTACGAGGACGGAGCGTTGAACGTTTCCGTCAACTGTCTCGACCGCCAGCTCGCCACGCGCGCCGACAAGACCGCGCTCCTGTTCGAGGGTGACGACCCGTCGGTCGCGCGCCGCATCAGCTATCGCGAGCTTTACGAGCAGGTATGCCGCTTCGGCAATGCGCTTCGTGCCGCCGGCGTACGCAAAGGCGATCGCGTCACGATTTATATGCCGATGATTCCGGAAGCTGCGGTCGCGATGCTTGCCTGCGCGCGCATTGGCGCGGTGCATTCGGTCGTGTTCGGCGGCTTCTCTCCGGAATCGCTGGCGGGACGTATCCAGGATTGTGATTCCACGCTGGTGATCACTGCGGATGAGGGCCTGCGCGGCGGCAAAAAAGTCCCGTTGAAAGCGAATGTGGACGCGGCGATCGCGTCACGCAATCTGCCAGTGCGGAATGTGATCGTGGTACGGCGCACGGGTGCTGCAGTCGGCTGGATGCAGGGACGTGACCTTCACTACGACGAAATCGTCGCCGCACAATCGCCGGTCTGCGAACCCGAGCGCATGGATGCAGAGGATCCGCTGTTCATTCTTTACACGTCGGGCTCGACCGGCAAGCCGAAAGGCGTGCTGCATACCAGCGGCGGCTATCTCGTGTATGTGAACTTCACGTTCTCCTGCGTGTTCGATTATCACGAGGAGGATGTCTTCTGGTGCACGGCCGATGTGGGTTGGGTCACCGGCCACAGCTATATCGTCTATGGCCCGCTGTCGAACGGCGCGACCAGCCTGATGTTCGAGGGCGTGCCCAACTATCCAGACACGTCGCGCTTCTGGCGCGTGGTGGACAAGCACCGGGTCACGATCTTCTATACCGCTCCAACTGCGATCCGCGCGCTGATGCGCGACGGCGATGCGCCGGTCAAGGCCACTTCGCGTTCCAGCCTCCGGTTGCTCGGCACGGTCGGCGAGCCGATCAATCCCGAAGCCTGGGAGTGGTACTACCGCGTGGTTGGCGACAGCCGCTGTCCGGTGGTCGACACCTGGTGGCAAACCGAGACCGGCGGCATCCTGATTTCTCCGCTGCCGGGCGCGACCGCGCTCAAGGCCGGCTCGGCGACGCTGCCACTACCGGGCGTCTTGCCTGCGCTCGTTGATGCGCAAGGCAATGTCCTGGATGGTGTAGCCGATGGCATCCTCGTGATACTCGACAGCTGGCCCGGCCAGATGCGCACGGTGTACGGCGATCACGAGCGCTTCATCAACACTTATTTCACGACCTACCCCGGCAAATACTTCACCGGCGACGGTGCGCGCCGCGACGAAGATGGCTACTGGTGGATCACCGGCCGCGTGGACGACGTGATCAATGTCTCCGGCCATCGCATCGGCACGGCCGAGGTTGAAAGCGCGCTGGTCGCGCACCCGAAAGTCGCGGAAGCGGCGGTAGTCGGCTTCCCGCACGAGATCAAGGGACAGGGCATCTATGCCTTCGTCACGCTGAAGAGCGGCGAACAACCGCTCGAGCAACTGCGCGTTGAGCTATCGAAGTGGGTGCGCAAGGAAATCGGCCCGATCGCGCAGCCGGATCACATCCAGTGGGCGCCAGGCCTGCCGAAGACGCGCTCCGGCAAGATCATGCGGCGCATTCTCCGCAAGATCGCGGCCGAGGAACACGAACAGCTCGGCGATATTTCCACGCTTGCAGACCCAGCCGTGGTGGACGACCTGGTCGCGAATCGCCGCAAGTCCGGCGGATGATGCGGCTGCTCGCGGCTGCGATTTCGCTCTCGATCGCCATGCCGGCCTTGGCCGCCGAACGCGTGACGCTCGCAAGCTGGAATCTTGAATGGATGATGCTGCCTGGCACTTTCGACTCGCTCGCGGCACGATGCCTCGACCATGGGCTGCGCGCCGGCGGCAGCAACCGGGCGATTCCCTGCGACATCGTCCCGAAGGCGCGCTGGAGCGTCGAAGACTTCGCGCGATTGCGCAGTTTCGCAGCCGCGCTCCCGGCCGATGTGATCGCGTTGCAGGAGATCGACGGTGCCGAGGCCGCTGCACAGATCTTCCGGGAACATTCCTTCTGTTTCACGAAACGCAAGCATGTCCAGAATGTCGGCTTCGCGATCCGCCACGGTATTCCGTTTCGCTGCAATCGCGATTATCGCGCGCTCGGGCTGGCCGGCGATAACGTGCGCTGGGGCGTCGATATCACCCTGTACCCTGGCGCGCCGCAGGAAATGCGCCTGCTGGCCGTGCATTTGAAGTCCTCCTGCAATCGCGACGCGCTCACCAACGCGCGTCCCGACTGCCGGACCTTGCAGCAGCAGGTGCCGATCCTCGAGAACTGGATCGACACACGCGCGCGCGCCGGCAACGCCTTTGCGGTGCTCGGGGATTTCAACCGGCGCTTCGATCGCGAATCGAAGGAGCCGCGTGATGCCTTCGGCAAGATCGCGGCGATGTGGCCGGAACTCGACGACGGCGAGCCTGCCGGGGCGGACCTGCTGAATGCGGGGGCCGAGCACGGCGCAATCGGCTGCAACAACGGCCACGGCGCGCGCATGCCGGTCGATCACTTGGTCCTCGGCAGCAAACTGGCGCGCCGGTTGGTGGCCGGCTCATTTCGTGTCTGGGAGTACCCATCCGGACCACGCTGGCCCGATCACTGCTTGATTTCAATTGAACTCGACCTGGAGACCCGTCATGGCGTATGACAAGGACAACATCTTTGCGCGCATCGTCCGCGGCGAGATTCCGTGCCACAAGGTTTACGAGGACGCCGACACAATCGCGTTCATGGACATCATGCCGCAGGCCGAGGGTCACACTTTGGTCGTGCCGAAAGCCGCGGGAGAGGATATTTTCACGACGCCGCCCGAATCGCTTGCGGCAACCATTCGCACTGCACAGAAGGTTGCAGGCGCGGTCAAGAAAGCATTTGCGCCGCCGGGAATCATGCTCGCGCAGTTGAACGGCGCCGCGGCCGGCCAGAGTGTGTTCCATCTGCATGTTCACGTGATCCCGCGTTATGCCGGCAAGGACCTCGGGATCCATGCGGCGGCGCCGGCCGATCACGTGCTGCTTGCCGAGCACGCGGCGCGCATCCGGGCGGCGTTTTAGCGCAGAATCGGCGACACCGGCCGCACCTTCCCAGGGGAGAACGAATGTCATGCCAACCATGAAAGTGCTGATCGCGACGGCGCTCTGGTTCGTTGCGGTCAGCGGCGCGATGGCGCAGCAAGTCGAGAAAGACGTCGGAATCGTCGCCGAGCAAGTGGCGTCGCAGATGCAGGCCTTCAGTTACCGGGAAGGACCGGTCTCCAGGCTCGAGTTTCGCAGCACAGCAATCGCCCTGGCTGCTGAAGGCAGCGGACTGGTCGAGTTCCAGGACGGCCGATCGAGGGTCAGGATCTGGGTTCGCAAGCTGCCTCAACCCGCGACCCTCGGGCCGTACGCGACCTACATCCTCTGGGCGGTAACGATCGACGGACGAGCGATGAATCTCGGAGCGATTGAAGTGACCAACGGGCGCGGCGAGCTGAAGACCTCCGCGTCACTGTCGCAATTTGCACTGATCGTCACCGCCGAGCCGCACTTTGCCGTAACGGCGCCGAGCCGCGGTATTGTGTTGCGTAACCTGGCCGACATCATCAAGGGCGAGATGACCATGATCGCTGGTCTCGCCGAACGCATGGACTATTCCGGTCTCGCACCGCAGGCAGTCAATGCCAAGGCCAGGTTGCCCAACGACCTGATTCAGGCGCGTTATGCGGTGCGCATCGCGGAACTGGCGCACGCCGGTGAATTTGCCGCCGCATCGTTCAGCAAGGCTAGCGCCCTGCTCAGCTCCGCCGAAACAGCGCAGGCCAGCAAGAAAAGCCGCGAGCGACAGGAGGCCCCGCGCCTGGCGCGGGAGGCCGCGCAGGCCGCCGAAGATGCGCGGCGCGATGCGATCGAAGCGAAAGTCGCGGCCGAAGAGCAGGCCCGGCGCGACGCCGCGGCGCTCGCGGCACGCCAGACGGCGGAGGAAAAGGCACGCCTCGAGGCGGAGACCGCGCGCGACGAAGCCGCGCGCCAGGCCGCGCTCGCCCTCGAAGAAGCGCGGCGCCGCGAGGAACAGTCGTCCCGTGAAGCCGCTGCAAAGGCTGCCGCCGAGGAGGCGGCGAAGGCCCGGGCGGAGTTCGCAGCGCGCCTGAATCGTGCGTTGCCGACCCGCGAGACTGATCGCGGCGTCGTTGCCGAGATTTCCGGCGTGCAGTTTGCGACCGGCGCGGCCACGTTGAATGCCGGCGCGCGCGAGGCGCTCGCGCGTTTCTCCGGCATTGTCGTCACCTATCCGGAACTGCGCTTCAAGGTCGAGGGGCACACCGACAGCACCGGCAGCTACGAAACCAACAAGGCGCTGTCACTGCAGCGCGCGATAACGGTCCGTGACTACCTGATCGCACAAGGCGTTGCCGCGTCGACCATCGAGGTAGAAGGCCTGGGACCGGACCGGCCTGCTGCCGGCAACGAAACGGCGCAGGGTCGCGCGCAAAATCGGCGGGTTGAGATCGTGCTGACCGGCGGACCGGCCGGGACCTGAGTCGCGATGACCGGCAACCCGCAATTCTACGAGCGCGTGCTCGCGGTCACCGGACTCGGGTTGCTCGCCGTGCTGCTCTATCGCATTCTTGAACCGTTCTTCGCGCCGTTGGCCTGGGCCGTGTTCATCGGCTTTCTGCTGCAGCCGGCGCAGGTTCGCCTGGTGCGTTGGCTGCGCGGCCGCGATTCCATCGCGGCATTCGCGCTGACCATCCTGGTGCTGCTGCTCTTTCTCGGTCCGCTGACCGCGCTTGCGGTCGCTTTTGCGCGGCAGGCCGCCGATCTTGCGGTATTGCTGCAGCACTGGATCGAACAGCAGCAGGGACGCGACCTCGCGAGCCTCGGCAGCCTGCCGCTGATCGGGCCGGCGCTCGAATGGCTGGATCAGTATGCAAAGGTGAGCGCAACGGAGATCCAGGCATGGTTGTTCGAGGGCGGTAAACGGCTGCTCGAGCGACTCGCAGCGCTCGGCGGTACGGCATTCCTTGGCGCGGTGGGTACCGTGCTTTCATTCACGGCGATGCTGTTCCTGCTGTTTTTCTTCATCCGCGACGGACGCACGATGGCAAGTTCCGTGATCGGTCTCGTTCCGCTCGAGACGGCGCGGCGCGCAGCATTGACGGAGCGGCTGGCCGCAGTGACCCGCGCGGTGGTCCGCGGCACGGTGTTGACGGCCATCGTCCAGGGCCTGCTGCTTGGTATCGGTTTCGCGCTGGTCGGCTTGCCGGCCCCGGTCGTATTCGGCGTGATCGGCGCCGTGCTGTCGGTCGTGCCGTTCGGCGGCACGGCCATCGTCTGGGTGCCGGCGGTCCTGGTGATGGCATTCCAGGGTCACTATGCACCCGCAATCACGCTCGCGGTGGTCGGTGCCATCGTCAGCAGCGTGGACAACTTCCTGAAGCCGCTGCTGATTTCCGGGCGCGCCTTCGTGCCGACGCTGGCGGTGTTCATCGGCGTGATCGGCGGTTTGGCGGCTTTCGGCATGGTCGGCCTGTTCCTGGGTCCGGTCGTGATCGCGCTGGCGCTGGCAATGGTGGCTTTTGCCCAGGAGCCGCGTTCGCAATAACAAAAAGGGGACGTTACCCTTTTTCAAAAAAGAGAAACTTACAAAAAGGGTAACGTCCCCTTTTTGTCGCGGAGCGCTTGGTAGAATCCGCGCTCCATGACACCCGACCGCCTGATTGAATCGCTGAACGAAGCCCAGCGCGCCGCGGTGACCGCACCGCTCGGTGCCGTCCTGGTACTCGCGGGCGCGGGCAGCGGCAAGACCCGCGTGCTGACGCACCGCGCCGCCTGGCTGATCCTCGAACACGGTGTCTCGCCGCACGGACTGATGGCGGTCACCTTTACCAACAAGGCGGCCGCCGAGATGCGCGGCCGCATCGAATCCCTGCTTGGCCTGCCGGCCAATCCATTATGGATCGGCACATTTCACGGGCTCTCGCATCGCCTGCTGCGTCGCCATTGGCGCGAGGCGCGCTTGCCGCAGTCGTTCCAGATCCTCGACGAAGACGATCAGCAGCGCCTGGTGCGCAGGATCATCCGCGAGCAGAAGCTCGACGAACAGCGCTGGGTGCCACGCGAGGTGCAGAGCTTCATCAATGCCAACAAGGACGAAGGCCGGCGCTCGAAGCGCCTCGATGACCGCAATGATCCGACGCGCCAGCAGCTGATCCGTCTCTATGGCCTCTATGAGGCGCGCTGCGAACAGGCGGGCGTTGTGGACTTCGCCGAATTGCTGTTGCGGAGTTTCGAGCTGCTGCGTGACGTGCCGGATCTCGGCTCGTACTACCGGGAGCGATTCCGGCACGTACTGGTGGACGAGTTTCAGGATACCAACGGCATTCAGTACCACTGGCTCAAGGTGCTGGTCGGCGAATCCGGTGCGCCGTTCGTGGTCGGCGACGACGACCAGTCCATTTATCGCTGGCGCGGTGCGCGTGTGGAGAACATGCAGCATTTCCGGCGCGAGTTCCGGGCAACCGTGTACCGGCTCGAGCAGAACTACCGCTCGACTGCCGTGATACTCGCGGCCGCGAATGCCGTGATCGCGAAGAACACGGATCGCATGGGAAAAGAACTGTGGACCGCAGCCAAGGGCGGCGAGCCGATTCGTGTTTATGCCGCGTTCAACGAGCGCGACGAGGCCGATTTTGTCATCGATCGGATCCGCGAGCACGAGCGTCGCGGCCTGCCGCTCGCCGCGGCGGCGGTACTGTACCGCAGCAATGCGCAGTCCCGCGCTTTCGAGGAAGTGCTGATGGCGTCGCGTATTCCCTATCGGGTTTATGGCGGCTTGCGGTTTTTCGAGCGCGCCGAGATCAAGGATGCGCTCTCGTATCTGCGCCTGACCCAGTCGCGCGCTGACGACATCGCATTCGAGCGCATTGTCAACCTGCCCACACGCGGCATCGGCGGCACCACGCTCGAGTTGCTGCGTGCCGATGCCCGCGATCATGGCCGGGGCCTTTGGGCCGCCGGTCTGGCGCTCGCGCCGGAATTGCCGGCCCGTGCGGGCACCGCGCTGCGTGGATTCTTTGCCCTGATCGAGCGGCTCGCCGCTGCGATTGCTGAACTGCCGCTGCACGAGCAGGTGCAGACCGTGATCAAGGATTCCGGACTCAGGGATCATCACGCCCGCGAAAAAGACCACAAGGGCGAGGCGCGGGTCGAAAACCTCGACGAACTGGTCAACGCCGCGGAGGGCTTCGAGCCGGAGAATGATGATGGCCTGGCTCCGCTCGCCGCGTTTCTCGCGCACGCGACGCTTGAATCCGGCGAGACTCAGGCCGCGACCGGGCTTGATTGCGTGCAGCTGATGACGCTGCACGCAGCCAAGGGGCTCGAGTTCCCGACCGTATTCGTGGTCGGGCTCGAGGAAGGGTTGTTTCCTTCCGAGCATTCCGCATTCGACGCCGATCGCCTGCCCGAGGAGCGCAGGCTCTGCTATGTCGGTCTCACCCGCGCGATGCAGCGCCTCTATCTGACCCACGCCGAGAGCCGGCGAATTTTCGGACGCACGTCGTATCGCGATCCCTCGCGATTCCTCTCCGAACTGCCGCCGGAGGCCCTCGAGGATGTGCGCCCGCGGATCTCCGTCAGCCGGCCGCTCTACACGGCGCCCGGACCCGCGATCGTCCGGCACGGCGCGGTCCCGGCAATGGGCCGTCGCTCGCGGACGGCGGCGCCGAACGCCGGCGAGGACGTGCCAATGCGCCTTGGGGCGCGCGTGCGCCATCCGAAGTTTGGCGAGGGCACGATCCTGCGCTTCGAGGGCGCCGGGGAGAGCCGCCAGGTACATGTCAACTTCGAGCAGGCCGGACAGAAGTGGCTGATGTACGAACTGGCGCGGCTCGAACAAATCCGCTGACATTCGTCTCAGTTGCGCGACCAGACTGGCCGGGACCCCCGCTCGTTCGCGCCGCCGGATCCCGCATGCCGCACTTGAGCAGTGCCGCGCACCGCCGAGCGTCGTGGGCTGCGCTAGAATCCGGCACGCAAAGCCGACGGCGTTGCCGCCGGCCAGGGAGTGGAC
>JANNTO010000304.1:0-2744 GCA_031403675.1 Gammaproteobacteria bacterium
GTGGAGGGCATCGTCAACGGCATCTTCTTCAACCAGGGCCATGTCTGCTGCGCCGGCTCCCGTCTGCTGGTACAGGAATCGGTGGCTGACGAAGTGATCGCCAAGCTCAAGGAGCGTATGGAGACGCTGATTGTCGGCGATCCGCTCGACAAGAACACCGACATCGGTGCGATCAATTCCGCGGCACAGCTCGAGAAGATCGAGCAGTACCTCAGGATCGGAAAGTCCGAGGGCGGCGAGATGTATCAAAGCTCGGGTCCTCTGCCCCGGACCGGCTACTGGTGCCGGCCGACGCTCTTCAGCGGCGTGGCGCAATCGAACCGCGTCGTGCAGGAAGAAATCTTCGGGCCGGTGCTTGCGATCCAGACCTTCCGCAGCTTCGAGGAGGCGCTCGACAAGGCCAACAACACACCGTATGGCCTGTCGGGCGGCGTGTGGACCGACAAGGGCGCGAAGATATTCAAGATGACGCGTGCGCTGCGCGCCGGCGTCATCTGGGCGAATACGTTCAACAAGTTCGATCCCAGCGCTCCGTTCGGTGGCTACAAGGAGAGCGGCATGGGGCGGGAAGGCGGCTTGCACGGTCTTGGCGCCTACGTGGAGCTGCGCTGATGGCGCGCAAGAAGAATTCGCCAGGCTCGCGCACCGGCTCCCGCGTGCCCGTGGCCAAGACTTACAAGCTCTACATCGATGGCAAGTTTCCACGCAGTGAGTCGGGACGTTACTACCCGCTGCAGCATGCTGGCACCACGCTGCTCGCCAATGTCTGTCGCGGCAGCCGCAAGGACTTCCGGGATGCCGTGGTCGCAGCCCGCAATGCCTGCGGCCCGTGGTCCCGGGCCAGTGCCTATCTGCGCGGCCAGATCCTTTATCGCGCAGCGGAGCTGCTCGAGGGCCGTGCCGGACAGTTTGCCGCCGAATTGGTGGCGCAAGGAGTCGCGAGACCCCGGGCCAGGACCGAAGTGGCGGCGGCAATCGACCGGCTGGTCTATTACGCAGGCTGGGCGGACAAGTATCAGCAGGTTTTCAGCACGGTGAATCCGGTCAGCACCTCGCATTTCAATTTCTCGATGCTCGAGCCGACCGGCGTCGTCGCGATCATCGCGCCGGAAACCAGCGGCCTGCTCGGGCTCGTGTCGAATGTCGCGCCCGCGGTCGCGGGCGGCAATACCTGCGTCGTGCTCGCCGCGGAGGCGCTGCCGCTGTCCGCGATCAGCTTTGCCGAAGTGCTGCAGGCAGCGGATTTCCCCGCGGGCGTGATCAACGTCATCACGGGACTCAAGCAAGAACTGATCGAGCCGTTCGCCTCGCACATGGACGTCAATGCAGTCATCTACGGCGATGCGGACGCCCAGGCAGCCCGCAAGATCCAGGAATTGGCGGCCGACAATGTCAAGCGGGTCATTCTGCGCGGTGGCGCCGACTGGAACTCCATGGCAACCCAGAGCCCGTACGCCATAAGCGATACCCAGGAAACGAAGACCACCTGGCATCCAATCGGAAGCTGACCCTCGCCAGGCCGTTTAGTCGCGGATTTTCAGTAAATCCAGAATGGGTTGTAGCTCGGTCTTGCCGGTGGCGATCTCATCGAGCGTGAGCCCGACGAGCTCGTGCGGAAAAACGATCCATTGGTCGGTTTCGTGCAGGTAGTAGTCCGGCACGAGGCGGGTCTGGTTGTTGCCAGGCTTGTACCACGGCGTTGCGATCCTGACCTTCCCCGGCATGTTGAGCCGCATCTTGCTCGACAATTCCTTGATCAGCGCCTCGATGCTGTGACCCGAATCGAACACGTCGTCCACGATCAGCAGCGAGTTGCCCGCATTGGCTTCTTCGATGATGTAGTGCAGGCCATGGACGCGAATGGTCCTGGCGCGCTGCCCGATGCCGGTGTACGCGGAGGTTCGCACCGCGATGTGGTCAGCCTCGATGCCGACGTACTCGAAGTACTCCTGGATGGCAATGCCGACCGGAGTGCCCCCCCGCCAGATGCCGACGATGAAGTCCGGAACAAAGCCGCTGCGATGGATTTTCGCCGCCAGCCGGATCGAGTCCTGCAGCAGGCTGGTCGCGGTTATGAATATCTTGTCCATATCGGACTCCCCGTATTTGTCAGCAGATCAGGCCAGCGAGTGGTACACCTTCTGCACGTCGTCGTCCTGCTCGAGTTTGTCGATCAGTTCGAGCGCCTCGTTCGACTGGGCCTCCGGCAACTCGACCGGCGTCGTGCAGATGTATTCCTGCTCGGCGGACCGGGGAACGATATGCCGTTCCTCGAGCCGTTTCTGCACCTGCCCGAAATTCTCGAAGTCGCAGCGCACGACCAGCTGCGGTTCGCCGGTGTCGCCGGTGCTCTCGCCCATCTCCTCGAGCCCGTGGTCGATCAGGTCGAGTTCGAGTTCGTCCGGGTCCATGCCGGCCGGATCGAGCCGGAACACGCCCATGCGGCGGAACAGGAAACTGACGCTACCGGTGCTGGCAAAATTGCCGCCGTGCTTGGCGAAAATGTTCCGCACGCTCGCGACCGTGCGGGTCGGGTTGTCAGTTGCGGTTTCGACCAGCACCGCGATGCCGTGTGGCGCGTAGCCTTCGTACATCACCTGCTGATAGTCGGCGGCGCCCTGGCCCGAGGCGCGCCGGATCGCGGCCTCGATCCGGTCCTTCGGCATGTTGATCGCGCGCCCGTTCTGGATCACGCGGCGCAAGGTGGGGTTGTGGGCGGGATCCGAGCCGCCCGATTTGACCGC
>JANNTO010000305.1:0-5908 GCA_031403675.1 Gammaproteobacteria bacterium
GTCGGCCCGAGCGGCATGGGTCACTATCATGGCCAGGCCGGATTCGATACTTTCTCGAAGCTGAAGCCGGTCTTCATCGACGGGCGCTTCAGCGGCTCCTCATTCCTGATGCCACCCTACGGCCGCAAGTTCCGCGCCATACTGCGGCTGCTGTACCGGTGACCCCCGACTGGAACCAGCCCGCGCTCGCCGCACCGCTCAGGCCAGTAACGCGCGCGCGTGATGTCGCAGATGATCCTCGATGAATGTCGAGATGAAATAGTAGCCGTGGTCGTAGCCCGGATGCCGCCGCAGTGTCAACGGATAGCCCACTTCCGCGCAGGCTTTTTCGAGGCGATCCGGCAGCAGCTGCTGTTCGAGGAAGACGTCCGACAGGCCCTGGTCCACGAGCAGCAGCGGCCGGCCATGCACGGATGGCAGCGACCGGATCAATTCGCTCGCGTCATATGCGCGCCATGATTCCTGATCGGCGCCCAGGTAATTGTTGAAGGCCTTCTGTCCCCAGGGGCATTGCATCGGCGCGGCGATTGGGGCAAGCGCGGAGACCGAGCGGTAACGGCCGGGATTTTTCAACGCAATCGTCAGCGCACCGTGGCCACCCATTGAGTGGCCAAAGATGCCTTGCTTGCGGGCATCGACCGGAAAATGGGCCGCGATCAGTGCGGGCAATTCCACCGTGACATAGGAATACATCCGGTAGTGGCGGGACCAGGGCTCCTGCGTCGCGTCCAGATAGAACCCGGCGGCGACACCGAAATCCCAGCTGTCGCTGTCGCCCGGCAGCGGCACATTGCGCGGACTCGTATCGGGCGCAATCAGTGCGATGCCGAGCTCTGCCGCGATACGCTGGGCGCCCGCCTTGATCATGAACGTTTCTTCGGCGCAGGTCAGGCCGGCCAGGTACCAGAGCAGGGGTACCCGCCGCCGCTCGGCCTGCGGCGGCAGGTAAACCGCGAAGCGCATTTCGCAGGCGTTCTCGGCGGACGCGTGGCGGTAATAGCCAACGACGCCGCCGAATGCCCCATGCCGCGTGAGGGTTTCCGGCGCCGCGGTCATCGGGTCAGAGCTTCCCGCCGACGCGGCGACGCCCGGCTCATTTCTTCTTTTTCGCCTTGGCCTTCTTCTTCGCCGGCGCCTTCTTTGCTTGCTTCGCGCCCTTCTTTGCGGGTGCGGCCTTGAACTTCGCTGCCTCCTCCGACCCGCGGGTCGCGTTGCCGGCACTGTAGGAATGTTTGCCGGTGCCTGCGAGCTGGCCGCGATCGACGATCAGGTACTCGTTGCGGATCGGACGCTTGTCGAACCAGCACTCCAGAATCTCACGCGTGCCCGCTGCATAACGCGCCTGCGCTGATAGCGAAGAACCGGAGATGTGCGGCGTCATGCCCTCGTGCGGCATCGTCCGCCACGGATGGTTGCGCGGCGGCGGCTGCGGAAACCAGACATCGCCGGCGTAGCCTGCCAGCTGGCCGCTCTTTAGCGCGCGCACGATCGCGTCGCGGTCGCAGATCTTGCCGCGCGCCGTGTTCACAATGTAGGCGCCACGCTTCATCTTGGCGATCAGCGCATCGTTGAACATGCCCTCCGTTTCCGGATGCAGCGGGCAATTGATTGTCACGACATCGCAGACCCGTACCATCGATTCCACGGTCGGGTGATACGTAACGTTCAATTCCTGCTCGATGGCGTCCGGCAGTCGGTGCCGATCGGTGTAATGCAGCTTCACGTCAAACGGCTTCATGCGGCGCAGGACTGCGAGCCCGATGCGCCCCGATGCCACCGTGCCGACATTCATGCCTTCGACATCGTAGGAACGCGCGACGCAATCGGCGATGTTCCAGCCTCCATCCACCACCCACTGATGTGACGGCAGGTAGTTGCGCACCAGCCCGAGGATCATCATCACGACGTGCTCGGACACGCTGATGCTGTTGCAGTAGGTCACTTCGGCCACCGTGATGCCGCGGTTCATTGCCGCCTGCAGGTCGACGTGGTCCGAGCCAATGCCGGCGGTGATCGCAAGTTTCAGCTTCGGCGCCTTCGCGATCAGATCCGCCGTCAGGTACGCAGGCCAGAACGGCTGGGAGATGACGACCTCGGCATCGACGATTTCCTTTGCCAGGCGGCAATTGGGACCGTCCTTGTCCGACGTCACCACCAGCTTGTGGCCCCGCGATTCGAGGAACTTCCGCAAGCCGAGTTCGCCCGACACGCTGCCGAGCAGCGCGCCAGGCCGGAAATCGATTGACTGTGGCGTCGGCGTTGTCTGTCCACCCGGGTATTGGGTCAGCTTCGGCAAATCATTGCGGGCATAGGTTTTCGGATATCCCGTCACCGGGTCGTCGTACAGCACACAGACAATCTTGCTCATGACAGTGCCTCTTTCAGGCTAAGCAGCCAGGACGCCTTTCGCCTTGGCGGTGTGGGTGGCAATCGCGTCCATCAAGGCCGGGGACAGGCAATCGTAAGGTTCCAGCTTCAATTCCTTCAAGCGCGCTCGCACTGCGGCCATCTGGTCCGGCTTGGCGCTACCGGTTTCGATGATGGAAGAAACGAATGCGGCAAACTCGGGCGCCGCCCAGCCCTGGTCCTTGGACAGTTCCACGTGCACGAAATCCAAGCCATGGAACGGATGGTTCTTGTTTTCGATGCGGCCGTACATGTGAACGCCGCAGCCGGTGCAGGCATGGCGCTGAATGGCGGCGCTCGGGTCCACAATCTTGAGTTTCTGACCGTTGGCGGTGACGGAAAGCTTGTCGCGCCCGACCACCGCGACCACCGAGAATGCCGCGCCTTCCGGCTTCCAGCACTTGCTGCAGCCGCAGGCATGATTGAAAGCTACGTCGCTCGCTAGAGTTACGGTGACCGGCGCGCTGGCGCACTTGCAGGTG
Organism: Gammaproteobacteria bacterium; assembly: GCA_031403675.1. Lineage (GTDB taxonomy): Bacteria > Pseudomonadota > Gammaproteobacteria > Steroidobacterales > Steroidobacteraceae > SCUD01. The sequence goes on from JANNTO010000305.1 coordinate 2,889, forward strand.
AGCGTGCCCCCCTTAAAACCCTTGGTACCCGGCGTAACGCCGTGGTCTACGGACGGATGAATTTTGACAGCCATCTTTTTTCCCCTTGCTGCGGTTTCAGAATGTTACGACGCTGCGTATCGACTCGCCCTTGTGCATCAGGTCGAAGGCGTCATTGATCTTGTTGAGCGGCATCACGTGGGTGATCAGGTCATCAATGTTGATCTTGCCGTCCATGTACCAGTCGACGATCTTCGGTACGTCGGTGCGGCCGCGCGCGCCACCAAAAGCTGTGCCTTTCCATACTCTTCCGGTCACGAGCTGGAACGGCCGCGTGCGAATTTCCTGCCCGGCGCCCGCGACGCCGATGATGACAGACACGCCCCAGCCGCGATGGCAGCACTCGAGCGCCTGGCGCATCAGGTCCACGCTGCCGACGCACTCGAAGCTGTAGTCGGCGCCACCGTCGGTCAGGGCCACGAGATGCGCGACCAGGTCGCCCTCCACTTCCTTCGGATTGACGAAATGTGTCATGCCGAAGCGTTCCGCGAGCAGCTTGCGCCGCGGATTGATGTCCACACCGACAATCCGATTGGCACCCGCCATGCGCGCGCCCTGGATCACATTGAGGCCGATGCCGCCGAGTCCGAACACGACGACATTGGCCCCGGGCTCGACCTTGGCGGTATTGATAACGGCGCCGATGCCGGTCGTGACGCCGCAACCGATGTAGCAGACTTTCTCGAATGGGGCGTCCTCGCGAATCTTTGCCAGCGCGATCTCGGGGAGCACCGTGTGATTGGCGAAGGTGGAGCAACCCATGTAGTGATGCACCATCTTGCCGCCGATCGAGAAGCGGCTGGTGCCGTCCGGCATCACGCCCTTGCCCTGGGTCGCTCGTATCGCGGTGCAAAGGTTGGTCTTGCGCGACGTGCAGGATTTGCACTCGCGACACTCGGGCGTGTACAGCGGAATGACATGATCGCCCTGCTTCAGCGTCCGGACACCCGGACCGACATCGACGACGACGCCCGCGCCTTCGTGGCCGAAGATCACCGGAAACAGGCCCTCGGGGTCCGCGCCGGAGCGGGTGAATTCGTCCGTGTGACAGATCCCGGTTGCCCGGATCTCGACCAGCACTTCGCCGGCCTTCGGGCCATCGAGCTCGACATCGACGATTTCGAGCGGCTGACCGGCCGCCCAGGCGATTGCTGCGCGAGTTTTCATCGTTGTTGCGTCTTCAGCCTAGCCCATGTGCAGGCCGCCGTTCAACGAGAAGTCTGCGCCGGTTGCGAAGGCGGCATCATCCGAAGCGAGCCACGCAACCATCGACGCAATCTCCTCCGGCGTGCCGAGCCTTCCGACCGGAATCGTGGCGACAATCTTCTCCAGCACTTCGGGCTTCATCGCTCGAACCATGTCGGTGCCGATGTAGCCGGGCGAAACCGTATTGACGGTGACGCCTTTCGATGCGACTTCCTGCGCGAGCGCCATCGTGAAGCCGTGGATGCCCGCCTTCGCCGTCGAGTAATTGGTCTGGCCGAACTGTCCCTTCTGGCCGTTGACCGAGGAAATATTGATGATGCGGCCCCAGCTGCGATCGAGCATGCCGTCGATCACCTGCTTGGTGACGTGAAACAGGCTGTTCAGGTTGGTGTCGATCACCTTGTGCCAGCGCTCGAAAGTCATCTTGCGGAATGTGCCGTCGGAGGTAATGCCGGCATTGTTGACCAGCACATCCACGGGCCCGAGTTCATTGCGGACTTTTTCGAAAGCCGCACGCGTCGACTCCCAATCGCCGACGTTGCCTTCCGAGGCATGCACCTCGAATCCCTGGGAACGCATTTCAGCAGTCCAGCGGTCCTTGCGCGGCGACCCCGGACCGCAGCCGGCGACGACCCGAAATCCCTCGCGGCACAAGCGCTTGCAGATCGGGGTGCCGATGCCGCCCATGCCGCCCGTCACGTATGCAAGTCGTCCAGCCATGGCCCCCTCCAATGCGCCCGTCTGCATCCCGCGGGCTTTTGTGGAGTTTACAAGGTCTATACTTCGCGCGCTGCCACCGGACCAGCTTTCTGTCCGGCACAGGGGGAAATCAGAAATGTTGCATTCGAAAACCGGAGTCATCGCGCTCCAGGCATGCCTGCTGCTGAGTGCCGCGGCGGCACAGGCGCAGAGCCAGCCGGCGGAATCGTATATCTACGCCACCTACCAGGTCTGCGACCTGGCCAAACAGGACCGGTCCGACGAAATCTTTGCGCAGGTCGACAAGCCGCTCCTGGATGCCGCGGTGGCGGACAAGAGCATCAATTCCTATGGCCTCTATGCCCACCAGACCGGCGGGCGCTGGCGGCGCGCGTCGTTCACCACCGGCTCCTCGGTACAGGCGTTGCTCGATTCGCAGAAGAAGCTGGGTGACCAGGCCGATGCCACTAACAAGAAACTGGGTCAGGAATACGCGACGATCTGCAACGCGCATGATGACTACATCTGGCGGCGTGCCGCCGGCAATGCCGGTCAGGTGTCGCCTGGCGGCGCAGTATTTTCGACCTATTACGTTTGCGATGGCACGCGCGAAGAGCAGGCCGATTCGATCGTCGAGCAGGTCTTCGCGCCGGTGTACGACAAGATGGTTGCCGACGGCACGCTGAAGAGCTGGGGCTGGCTCGAGCACATTGTGGGCGGACAGTACCGGCGCGCCGCGACCATGGGCGCTACCGACCTCAAGTCGTTGATGGCCGCACGTGCTGCAATCGTTGAGGCATTCACGGACAACGCAGCGGGTGATGCCTTCACGGATATCTGCGACTCGCACACCGACTACATCTGGAATGTAAAATACAGCGCGCCCTGATAAGCGCTTCTGAGACCACTGGCGGGGCCCGGCGCAGGCCGGGCCTCTTTTTTTGGTTCATCTCTCCGGACCGCTCCGTTACTGGTTCATGCCGCGCGCGGAATCCGACGAAGCTCGCCCTTCATTCGCCGCTCGGCATGCCAGAGGTCATAGGCGGCCTGCATCCGCAGCCACAGTCCCGGCCCGT
>JANNTO010000306.1:0-2808 GCA_031403675.1 Gammaproteobacteria bacterium
CGTCGTGTTCGACCCGCAGCGCCTGGCCGGGTATGGGCTGGCGCTGGAAGACCTGCGACGCGCGTTGTCCGCCGCCAACGCTTCCGCGGAGGCCGGTCGCAGCGTGGACCGCAATCGCGAGGTGCTGGTGCAGGCCGGCACTTTCCTGACGACACCGGAAGAGGTCGCCGACCTGGTCGTCGGCGTCAGGAACGGCGCCCCCGTATTCCTGCGGGACGTGGCCACGGTCAGCGAAGGCCCGGACCAGCCGGAGCGCTATGTCAGCCATGGCGCCGGTCCCGCTTCGGCGGACGGCCGGACAGCGGCCTCGGGCCGCCATCCGGCGGTCACTATCACCGTGTCCAAGAAGCCGGGCGCGAACGCCGTGGACGTGGCGGCCGCGGTCATCGAGCGCTTCGAGCAGATGCGCGGCATCCACTTCCCCGACGGCGTGCAGGCCACCGTCACGCGCAACTATGGCGCAACCGCGGAGGACAAGGCGCAGACGCTGATCAAGAAGCTGGTCTTCGCGACGGCATCGGTCGTCGTGCTGGTGCTGTTCACGCTGGGGCGGCGCGAGGCGCTGGTGGTCGGCGCGGCCGTCGTCGTCACCCTCGCCGTCACGCTGTTTGCCTCCTGGGCCTGGGGATTCACGCTCAACCGCGTGTCGCTGTTTGCGCTGATCTTCTCGATCGGCATCCTGGTGGACGACGCGATCGTGGTCGTCGAGAACATCCATCGCCACATGCAGCAAGGCGGCAGGAGACTTGCCGAGGCGATTCCCGCAGCGGTGGACGAAGTCGGCGGTCCGACCATCCTGGCGACGTTCACCGTGATCGCCGCCCTGCTGCCCATGGCGTTCGTCACCGGCCTGATGGGCCCCTACATGCGCCCCATCCCGATCAACGCCTCGACCGGCATGCTCATTTCGCTGGCGGTCGCCTTCGTGTTCACCCCGTGGCTCTATCGGCGCCTGTTTCTCAACACCGCGACGGCGCACGCACCCGCGGGCCCGAGCGAGGGTGCGCTGCAGCGCTTCTTCACCCGAATCATGACGCGCTTCCTGCGTCAGGACGAAGGCCGTCGCAACCGATGGAAGCTGCTCTATGTCCTGCTCGGCCTGATCGTGCTGTCGTTCGCGCTGGTCGCCTTTCGCGGCGTTATGCTGAAAATGCTGCCGTTCGACAACAAGAGCGAGTTCCAGGTCCTGGTGGACATGCCCGAGGGCACGCCGGTCGAGGAAACACAGCGCGTGCTGCAGGCCCTGGCGGATTACGTCGAGACCGTGCCCGAAGTGACCGACTACCAGACTTACGCGGGGACGTCCGCACCGATCAACTTCAACGGTCTCGTGCGCCAGTACTATCTGCGCAGCGCCCCACACCAGGGCGACATCCAGGTGAACCTGCTCGACAAGCACCTGCGCGGGCGCAAATCGCACGAGATCGCCGCGTCGGCGCGCGGGCCGCTGCAGCAGATCGGCCTTCGCCACGGCGCCAACGTGAAGATCGTCGAGGTGCCGCCCGGTCCGCCGGTGCAGTCGCCGCTCGTGGCCGAGGTCTACGGGCTAGACCATGCGCGTCAACTCAATGTCGCGCGGCAGGTGCGGCAGGTCTTTGAACAGACCCCGGACGTGGTCGATGTCGACGACACCGCCGAGGCACCGCAGGAGAAGCTCGTCGTCCTCGTGGATCGCGCGCGTGCCGCGCGCCTCGGTGTGTCGCAGCAATCCGTCACTGCGGCGGTTTCTGCCGCCCTGGGCGGCGAGGACATGTCCTACCTGCACGACGAGCACGCGAAACTGCCGGTTCCGGTGCGCGTGGAGCTCTCACCCGGCGACAAGGCGTCGGTGGGAACGCTGAATTCGCTGCGGCTGCGCTCGGTGAGCGGCGCGCTCGTGCCGCTGTCCGAGATCGCGGTCATCCGGAGCAGCACGCGCGAGCAGACTATCTACCACAAGGACCTGCTGCCGGTGGTCTATGTCACGGGTGACGTTGCGGGTGCGACCGACAGCCCGATCTACGGCATGCTCGCGATCCGCAGCGAGCTGCTAGAGACGCCCGTCGACGGCGGACCGATCCGCCAGTACCTGACGCAGCAGCCTGACAATCCCTACGAGTGGAGCCTTAAGTGGGACGGCGAGTGGCAGGTGACGTTCGAGACCTTTCGCGACATGGGCGCCGCTTATGCCGTCGGCCTGGTGTTGATCTATCTGCTGGTCGTGGCACAGTTCCGCTCGTACGGCGTGCCGCTGATCATCATGGCGCCGATTCCGCTGACGATCATCGGCATCATGCCGGGCCACGCACTGCTGGGACAGCAGTTCACCGCGCCTTCGATGATCGGCATGATTGCGCTGGCGGGCATCATCGTCCGCAACTCGATTCTGCTGGTGGACTTCATACAGCAGGAAGTCCGCGCCGGTAAACCGCTCCAGGAGGCAACGATCTCGGCCGCCGCGGTGCGCGCAAGGCCAATCGCGCTGACCGCCATCGCAGCGATGATGGGCGGGTTCTTCATCCTCGATGACCCGATCTTCGGCGGGCTCGCCGTGTCGCTGATCTTCGGCCTGTTCGTCTCGACCGCGCTGACGCTGCTCGTGATACCGGTCGTCTATTACCACTACCACTGGCGGCGAGCGGCGACGACGTAACCAGGCGGCGCCGTAGTGCGCCGTTGCGCCAGAAAACTGGAGCGGGTGATGGGAATCGAACCCACGTTAGCAGCTTGGGAAGCTGCAGTTCTACCATTGAACTACACCCGCCGGATGATGCGATTCTAGGCATTGTCTACCCCGCATAGAAGTCCATGCCACCGGGGCCGGATGCG
>JANNTO010000307.1:0-13795 GCA_031403675.1 Gammaproteobacteria bacterium
TTCACCATAATGGCGATGAACACAAAACTCGAAGCCGCCCGGCGCCAGATGATCGATCAGCAGGTCAGGACCTGGGAGGTCCTCGATGCGCGCGTGCTGGCGACACTGGCGGCAGTGCCGCGCGAACAATTCGTGCCGGAAGCGTACCGAGACGTGGCGTTCGCGGATACCGCGATACCGATCGGTCACGGGCAATTCATGCTGCCGCCGAAGCTGGAAGGAAGGATCCTGCAGGCGCTGGCCCCGGCGCGCGGCGAACGCGTGCTTGAGATCGGCACCGGCAGTGGCTTTTTCGCAGCCTGTCTTGCACACCTGACCGGCAGCGTCGAAAGCCTCGAAATCCACGCGGATCTGGCCACGAAAGCGGCGCAGGCGATCGCCCGGCTGGGTGTCGCGCGCGTTCAGATCGAAACAGCGGACGCATTCGCGCACGCATTCGCCAGCGGCTATCAGGTCATCGCGGTGACCGGTTCATTGCCGGTGCACGACCCGCGCTTCGAGCGCGCCCTCGCGATCGGCGGGCGTCTGTTGCTCGTGGTCGGTTCGCCGCCGGTCATGGAAGCGCGCCTGGTGACCCGTACCGGTGAGAACTCCTGGCTGACCGAACCCTTGTTCGAGACCCGCATCGAAGCGCTGGTGCACGCTACGGCTGCATCGAGTTTTCGATTCTGATTGTGCATCGATCTGGCGCGTAAAAACCACTTTCTGGCTTTTTTTAGCCTGATGTATCTTTTTATTTCCCACTTCCATGGCATTGTTGCCAACACTTGCCGTGGGTCAGTTGGTGATATACACTGGTAATACAGTAGTTATCCGCCCTGCCCTATTTGCGTGAAGGAATGTCTTCGCATGAACACCCGATTCCTGGTCCACACGATCCTGCTCGCCGCAAGCATGGGCGGCATGAGCGCCACGGCCGCCGATCTCGACGCGGTTTATCAACGCGCGCTGACCAATGACCCGCTGATCCGCGAGGCGGAAGCGAATCGCCGTGCGGCGCTCGAATCGAAACCGCAGGCGCGCGCCGCCCTGTTGCCGCAACTGAACGCCAGCGGCCGCTACAACGACGAGCAATCGGACAGCACCGGCGCGTTCGTGCAGCCGGGCCAACCGCCCACGCCCACAGTCCGGGATTCAGACGGCAATAGCTCGGCCTGGGATGTGACGCTGCGCCAGAACCTGTTCCGCTGGGAGAACTGGGCCGCGCTACGGCGCGCCGATGCCGAGTCCGCGCAGGCCGAAGCCGATTACATGGCGGCGCAGCAGGACCTGATCCTGCGCACGTCCGAGGCCTATTTCAACGTGCTGGCGGCGCGGGACACGCTCGAAGCCGCACAGGCCGCGCACGATGCCATCGCGCGCCAGCTCGAACAATCGGAAAAACGCTTCGAGGTCGGCCTGATCGCGGTCACCGATGTGCAGGAAGCGAAGGCCGCGTTCGATTCTGCAACGGCCAGCCTGATTCAGGGCAAGCGCAGTCTGGCGACCACCGGAGAGCGCCTGCGTGAATTGACCGGCGATACTTTCGATGAACTCTCGAAACCAGGTGCCAATATGCCGCTCGCGAGTCCCAATCCCGGCAAGGCCGAAGACTGGGTCCAACTCGCGATGAACCAGAATCCGCGCCTGATCGCCAGCCGGCTCGGCGCCGACATCACGCGGCAGGACATCAGTGCCGAGCGCGGCGGACATCTGCCGAGTCTCGACCTGGTCGTCTCGCGTTCGCACTTCGATTCCGAGGCGACGCTCGTCGGCACGAGCAACGGCGACATCGAAAGCGATTCCGAGGACACGATAGTCAGTCTTCAGGTCACAGTACCAATTTTCTCGAGCGGCGCGACTTCCTCGCGCGTGCGCCAGGCCCAATACCGGCACACCGCGGCCCGCGAACGGCTGGAGCGCACCGCACGGGAAACCGAGCGCGAAACGCGCGATGCGTATCTTGGCGTGAATTCCGAGGTGGCACGCGTGCAATCGCTGCGCCAGGCGGTTGAATCTTCGCAGACCGCGCTGCAGGCGACCGAGGCCGGCTATGAAGTCGGCACCCGCACTTCGGTCGACGTGCTGGATGCGCGTCGCCGTCTGTTCGAGTCGCAGACCATCTATGCGCGCAGCCGTTACGACTACCTGCTGAACGTGCTGCGCCTGCAGCTCGCGGCTGGAACGCTCGACCAGAAGGGGCTGACCGACGTCAATGCGCTGCTGACTGAAAGCGTCAGCGTGCGCTGATTGCGCGGTGCCGGAATCAGGTCGGATCGATGACCTCGCCCGCGGCGGGCTCCGGGCCGCGGGCCGCGGCGCGCGCGAGGCAGTCGGCAATGGCAGCCCAGGACTCGTCGCCCGGCACTGCCTCGACCAGGATGCGCGTGGCGCCAGCGCGATCGAGCTGACGTAGCGTCGCGTACAGTGATCGTCCGAAGGCTCCCGGCTGCTCCGGCAGCTGCCGCCAGACCAGATTCTCCGACCAGATCGGCATCGCAGTGCGTGCCAGCACGGCGACCCGCTCATGGGCAGCGAGCGACGCCGCCACTTCACGTTGCAGGCCCACTGTATCCAGGATCGCGAGCGGCGTGCGCGGCGCATAGTGCGAACGCTGCCGGCCGGGCGCCCGCGGCGCATCGGCATCGGGATCGGAAACGCGGCCCACAATGTCTGCAACCTGCGAGCGCGACACCGCGCCGGGACGCAACAGCGTCACGCGCCCGTCGAGGCAGGCGACGATGGTCGATTCCAGGCCGACTTCGCAGTCCCCGCCATCGAGCACCAGCGCGACCCGGTCACCCAGTTCCTCGTGCACGTCGGCAGCTCGCGTCGGACTGATGCGGCCATAGCGGTTCGCGGACGGTGCCGCGATGCCGCGCCCGAATGCGGCGAGCAACGCGCGCGCGACCGGATGCGCCGGCGCGCGCAGCGCCACGCTCGCCTGTCCGCCGGTCACGGCGGCCAGCACATGGCTCGCCTTCGGCAACACCAGGGTCAAGGGACCGGGCCAGAATGCCTCGGCCAACCGCAGCGCGGCTTCAGGCATGAATGCGGTCCACTCGCGCGCCGCGGCGAGGCCGCTCAAGTGCACGATCAAAGGGTGGCTGGCCGGCCGGCCTTTGGCCGTGAAGATGCGCGCGATCGCCGCCGGATTCGCCGCATCCGCACCGAGGCCATAGACCGTCTCGGTCGGGAACGCCACCAGCTGGCCGGCATTCAACAGCGCGGCGGCTTGCTCGATCCGGACCGGATCCGGCTGCATCACTCCAGCGGCACGCGTTGCCAGCCGGACTCGCCGCGACGCATTTCGTAGGCCGGCCAGTAGTGCCGGTCGAGCCGCAGCGTGATGACTTCCACTGCGTCGTTCCAGCTGACCGTCTTGAGGCGCAGTGACGACCGGTCCGGCCGCCCGGACACCGCGAGGATGAAGGCATCGAGGTCCGGCACCGGGATGCCGTCGACTTCGGTGATACGTCGGCCCGCCCACAGCTTGTAACGCGAGGCCGGCGAACCGTACATGAAGAATGCAATGAAAACGCCATCCGGCTGGATGCCGCGCTGCGCGGCCATGGCGCGGTGCGGTGCCTGCAGGGTCGCGCCGGCCCAGATCAGCACCCGTTCGATGTCGCGGCCCGACAGCAAGACGGTCTTGAGCGGCACGGTCAGTTCGGCGCCCGAGCGCCACAATGTCAGCGTGACTTCCGGCGCGCGTACCGCCGCACTGACATCACTGAAGCTGTTGACGATGCGCCCGTCCACCGCGAGCAACAGATCACCCGACCGCAGCAGGGCCGCGGCCGGCGTGCCTGCGACCAGGCGCTCGATCGTCAGCACCTGCCGGCGCTGCGAATCGTGCGCCGACACGCGCGCGATCCATTGCGCGTCGAGCCCGAGCCGGCGCGCTTCGGCAAGTGACAATAGGCCGAATTCCGCCTCCGCGGAATAAAGCGGCCGGCCGTCGCGCGCGTACTCCAGCATCTCCTGCACCAGACTGGCCGGTACGCCCATATTCTGCTGTTCGAGTTCGCGCCCGTTCTCGTAGGCAAAGCTCGACCACAGCGCCAGCACCTCCCCACCACGATTGACGATAAGCCCGTCGAAGTCCGCCGGCCCATTGACGAGCCGCATGACATCGAGATTTGTATCGCGGAACTGCAGCGTGCGTGACAACGGGAATGCCACCGGACCGATCGAAGCAACCGTGGATTGCTGCGAGACCACGCGCTTGTCCGCGTGCAGCCCGACGACATACACGCGTTCGCCGGTTTCCGGCTGACGCCCGGCAAACCGCACGGCCCGCACCGGCGTGGCGCCGAGATGCTTCGGCTCGTAGCGGATTACTGCGAGGTTGTGCAATGGATGCACGTACTCGACCGTGCCGTCCACCTCGATCGTTCCTGCAAAGGTCAGCCGCACGTCGCCGATCGCGACCGGTACGGTGTTACGGTCCACTGCCACGAGCCCACGCTCGGCGTCCAGCACGATGCCGGTGCCGTGATAATTTCGCTCGGTCACGCCCGAGACCGAGTACGGCATGCTGAATTCGACCAGCACCAGCGATGGCGCGATCGCATCCACCAGCCGGTCACCGGTGCCGGCAAATTGCGTCGTGCCCGGAACCGGTGGCGGCGCGTCCGCTGCCGATGCAAGGTCCGCGCAGGGCCACAGCCCGGTCGTATCGTTGCGCACGCAGTGACGCGCCGCAAACCAGGCGCGATCGATGCGCAGTGTCGTGAGCTGCAGTGAGCGCGTCTCTTCCATGGTGAAATAACGCACCGTCACACGCTGGCGATGGCCGAGCGCGCTGAACAGCGCCCGCGCATTGTCGAGGTTGGCGAGCGGCTGGCCGTCGAGTTCGGTCAGCACGGCACCGCGCGGAATGCCGGCGGAGCCGAACATGTAACCCGGGTTCGCGACATAGACGCCGGCGACCGGCACATTCATGTGCCGCGCCATCTGCCAGGACAGCGTGTGCAGCACGCCGTCGCCGATCTCGAGGTATTCGTCCGGCGTGATCTCGCGCAGGTCCTGCACCGGCAGCGACACGGTGTGGGACTCGCCGCCGCGCGCGACTGCAAGTTCCACGCTGCCGCCGACGCGCCCATCGAGCAGTGCATCGAGCGAGTCGAAATCCGCGATCGGCCGGCCGTCAGCCGAGACCAGAATGTCGCCGACTGCCAGCTTGCCGAAAGCCGCCGCGCCCGGCTGAACTTCCACGACCACCAGCATGCCGGTGCGCGCCGGCGCGAACTGGCGCGCGGTGGCCTCGACCGCAGCCGGCAACCCAAGGCGGCGCAGTTCATCGTAGGGCGTGTAGCGGAATACGGTCTGCAGCGTGCCACGGCTGACGGGTTCGCCGGACTGCAACAACTTCAGCGCGCGCACAATGCGCGGCAGTGGCAGATAGAAGCTCGATGCGGCACCGGTCGATCCGCCGGCGTTCAGCGCCAGCACGCGGCCCTGGATGTCGATCACCGGCGAACCCGAGGAACCGCCCGAGGTGCCGGACGCCGCCTGGTAATAGAACGTGTTGAAATCGTTGTACTTGCCGAGGCCGTAGTCCGGAGCCTCGCGATCAAGACGCGCGAGCGTGCCGGCGAGAATCGAGAGTTGCTCGCCGGCATCGTTGCCGACCACGCGGATCTCGACGCCGATCTGCGCGCCCGCGGGGTACAACGGCAATTCAGCCGGCGTGATGAAACGCAGTTTCGACGGGTCGTAGCGATACAGGCCAAAGTCGTGGACCGGGTCGCGATAGATCGGGGTCAGTTCCACTTCCTCGCGATTGATGAAGGTCGCCTGCGCCGTCACCGGTCCGGGTGTCACGACGTGACGGTTGGTCAGGATCAGTCCGCGCTTGGCGTCGACCACGAATCCGGTCGCCTGCGACGAGGTATTCCAGTCGGTGTCGAAGGCACGCGTGGCGTCGATCTGGATCGCGACCACGCCGGTCGAGATCCGCTCGAGCGTGCGGGTCCAACCGGCGCCCGCCTCCTCGGCCCGCGCCGCGACCAATGGCAGGGTCATGATCACGGCCGCAACCGCAATCGAGCGCCTTGCCGATTCAGTCCAGCCGGTATTGAAATGCGTCATGAAACCGCTCTTTGAATTCGTCGAATGTAAAGCGATGGTGCTGCGTGCCGACGGTCGCGATCTTGATTGCGCCGATCAGCGAGGCGATCCGGCCGGTCGTGTCCCAGTCGATGCCGCGCATCAGGCCATACAACAATCCGGCGCGATAGGCGTCGCCGCAACCGGTCGGATCGACCACCTGCGCAGCGTGCACCGCGGGGATTTCGAAGCGCCGGCCCGCGGTATGAATGACCGAACCGAGCGAGCCCTGCGTCACGATGTACGCCTTCACGCGTGCGGCGATGGCGTCGGTCGAGAGTCCGGTGCGTTCGTGCAGCAGCTGCGCTTCGTAATCGTTGACCGCAACCCAGGATGCCTGCTCAACGAATCTGACCAGTTCCTCGCCGTCGAACAACGTCATCGCCTGGCCGGGATCGAATACAAACGGGATGCCGGCTACTGCAAACTGCGTGGCGTGGGCGATCATGCCCTCGCGGCCGTCGGGCGCGAGCACGCCGAGCGTAACTCCGGCATCAGCCGGAATCTCGAACCGCCATGACTGGTTCATCGCGCCCGGATGAAACGCCGTCAGCTGGTTGGCATCGAGATCGGTCGTGATGTAAGCCTGCGCCGTGTACTCCTCGTCGATCACGCGGACAAATTTCAGCGACATGCCATTCGCGACCATCCAGTCACGATACGGGCCGAAATCGTGGCCGACCGCGCCCATCGCATGACCGTCGCAGTCGAGCAATCTCAGGTTGAAGGCGATATTACCCGCGCAACCGCCGAAGTAGCGGCGCAACGTCGGCACCATGAACGAGACATTCAGCATGTGGATCTTGTCGGGCAGGATCTGATCGCGGAAACGGCCCGGATAGACCATCACCGTGTCGTACGCCAGTGAGCCGCAGATCAGTGCCGCCATGCCAGCACCAGCAACCAGTTGATGACGAGCCATGCGAAGGTCACGAACACCGCCGACGAGCCGAGTTCCTTGGCGAGACCTGACAACGGATGACGCTCGAGGCCGATGCGGTCCACAGTCGCTTCGACGGCGCTGTTGATCAGCTCGATCGCCAGCACGGCGAACATCGGGCCGACCAGCAGCGCGCGTTCGACTCCATTGATGCCGAGGTACAGGCCAAGCGGCACGATCACCATGGCGAGCAGGCATTCCTGGCGGAAGGCTTCTTCTTCCTGCCAGGCCGCGCGGAAACCGCGCCAGGTGCTGCCGAAGGCACGCGCCAGGCGCGCCGGGCCGGTGCGCTTGTCGGGGCGGATGGTCACGCTGCGGCCGGTTTCCAGGCGATATCCAGTTGTCGCGCCGCGCGCACGTCATCGAGACGCCGCACCGGCATGGTGTGCGGCGCGGACTTCACGGTCGCAGCGTCGCTCTCGCTTTCGCGACGGATCGCGACGAGCGCGGCGACGAAGCCGTCGAGTTCCTCGAGGGTTTCGGTTTCAGTCGGCTCGATCAGCAGGCACTCCGGCACCAGCAGTGGGAAATACGTGGTCGGCGCGTGATAACCATGGTCCAGCAGGCGCTTGGCAAAGTCCATTGCCGTGACGCCCTGCTCCCGCGCCTGGCGCTTCAGCGTGATGATGAACTCATGACTGGCGCGGCGCCCCGGATAGGCCGCATCGAAACCGGCCTCGGTAAGCCGTGCCAGCAGGTAATTGGCGTTGAGCGTCGAGAATTCGGCGACGCGACACAGGCCCGCGGCACCCAGGATCCGCATATAGGCCCAGGCACGCAGCAGCACGCCGGTGTTGCCCATGAATCCGGACAGGCGGCCGATCGAACCGGGCAGGTCGCGTTCATCGAGCCAGCGGTACCGATCGCCATCGCGGCCGATGACCGGCACCGGCACGTAGGGCAGCAGCCGCGGGCCCACGCCGACCGCACCCGATCCCGGTCCGCCGCCGCCGTGCGGCGTCGAGAAAGTCTTGTGCAGATTCATGTGGATCACGTCGAAACCCATGTCGCCGGGCCGCGCCTTGCCGAGGATCGCATTGAGATTCGCGCCGTCGTAGTACAGCAGGCCGCCGGCCGCGTGTACCTTGCGCTCGATCTCGGCGATGTGCCGCTCGAATACACCGAGCGTGCTCGGATTGGTCAGCATGATGCCGGCGGTCGCCGGCGAGAGTACTGCATCGAGCGCGGCCAGGTCGACGTCGCCATTCGGCAGCGATGCAATCTCGCGGACCTTCATGCCGCACATGGACGCGGTCGCCGGGTTGGTGCCATGCGCAGCATCCGGCACGATGATCTCGGTCCGGGCCGTGTCGCCGTGCGCGCGGTGATAAGCACGGATCATCGCGACACCGGCGAACTCGCCCTGGGCGCCGGCCATCGGCGTCAGCGACACGCCGGCCATGCCGGTCACGTCGCGCAGCATCTCCTGGAGTTCAAACAGGCAGGCCATCACGCCCTGTCCCGTCGCCGCGGGCGCGAGCGGGTGCCGGCCCAGGAATTCGGGCTGCATCGCCACCGAATTGCAGACCCGCGGGTTGTATTTCATCGTGCAGGAGCCGAGCGGATAAAAGTGCGTGTCGATGCCGAAATTCATCTGCGACAGGCGCGTGTAGTGACGCACGACCTGTAACTCGGACACCTCGGGCAGCGGCGGTGGCCGCCGGCGCCGGAGTGCGACCGGGATGTCGGCCACCGTGGCAGCCGGATGCTGCGCCGTCGCACCGCGTCCGCTTTGCGAAAGCTCGAAGATCAAAGGTTCGGTCTTCTTCATCTGGATCCCTTCAGGCGGCCGCCGCGCGGTCGAGCAGACGCCGGAGCGCCTGCGCGTAGCGTTCGAGGTCCGCTGGCGTTCGTGTCTCGGTCGCGCAAATCAGCATGGCATGGCCGAGTTCCGGATAGTCGCGCGACACGTCGTAACCGCCGATGATGCCCTCGGCAGCCAGCGCTTCGAGCAGCGGGGCAACCGGTCGGTCGAATTGCAACAAGGCCTCATGGAAACGCGGTCCTGCAAAGGCAGCGCGTATCCCATCAAGCCGGGTGAGCGCAGCGACCAGTTCCTGGGTGCGCGCCACGCAGGCCCGTGCGACGCGCTCGAGACCGGCAGGACCGAGCAGCGCCAGATGGATCGTCGCAGCGGTCATCAGCAGACCCTGGTTGGTGCAGATGTTCGAGGTCGCCTTGCCGCGGCGAATGTGCTGTTCACGCGCCTGCAACGTCAGCGTGAATCCGGGCCGGCCCTCGGCATCCAACGTGCGCCCGGCGATCCGGCCCGGCATCTGCCGGACATGTTCCATGCGGCTCGCCATGAATCCGACATACGGACCGCCCGAAGACAGCGGCACGCCGAACGGCTGCGCGTCGCCGCAGGCGATATCGGCGCCGCCGACGCCCCATTCGCCGGGCGGCGTCAAGAGCGCAAGCGCTACCGGATTGACCGCCGCGATCACCAGCGCGCCGTTGGCGCGCGCCCACTGCGTCAGCGCCTCGACGTCCTCGAGCTGACCGAAGTAATTTGGCTGCTGAATCACCAGCGCGGTGATGTCCTGGCCGGCAAAACGCTCCAGCGATTTCGGATCCGTGATGCCGTGCCGGGGATCGAAGGGCAGCTCCTCCAGCTTCAGGTGCTGGCCTTCGGTGATCGCGCGCGCCACCTGGCGCCACACCGGATTGACGGCGGCAGGCATCAGGATGCGCGCGGACTGCGAACGGCGATGCGCTCGTACCGCCATCAGGCAGGCTTCGGCGAGCGCGGATGCGCCGTCATAGAGCGAGGCGTTCGAGACATCCATCGCCGTGAGGCCGGCGATCATCGACTGGTACTCGTACATGATCTGCAGCGTGCCCTGGCTCGCCTCGGCCTGATAAGGCGTGTACGCGCTGTAGATCTCGCCGCGCGTCGCAAGCGCCCAGACCGGTGCGGGAATGTGGTGTTCGTAGGCGCCGGCGCCGATGAAGTTGAGCACGTGGCCATCCTGGGTGGCGCGTTCGGCGGCGAGCCGCATGAGTTCCATCTCGGTCATTGCGGCCGGGACTCCGGGCAGCGAATCGACCCGCAGTTCCCGCGGAATCTCGTCGAACAGCTCGTCGATGCTGCTGGCCCCGATGCGATCGAGCATCGCGTGGACGTCGGCGTCGGTATGTGGGATGTACGGCAAGGTCAGCTCTCCGTTGCGAGCCCGGCCTGGTAGGCAGCACTGGTCATCAATGCAGCGGATGCGGCGTCAGCACCCGGTTTCAGTCGCATGATCCAGCCCTGGCCATAGGGATCCTGGTTGATCAGCTCGGGCTGCGTCGCAAGCAGCGCATTGCCGGCCAGCACTTCTCCACCGAGTGGACTGTAGACATCCGAGGCGGCCTTGACCGACTCAACCACGGCGCAAGCGTCGCCCGCCGCCAGCATGCGCCCCGCTTCGGGCACCTCGACGAACACCATGTCGCCAAGCGAATGCTGCGCGTGATCGGTGATGCCGATCTCGACGCTGCCGTCGGGCAGCGTGCGTATCCATTCATGGCTCTTCGTGTAACGCAGGTCGGATGGAATCTCATTCATGCCGGTCTCCGTTTCAGATTTCGATCAGGGCGCGGCCATTGCGAACGAACGGCGGCTTGATGATGCGCGCCGGCAGGCGCTTGCCGCGGATGTCGACTTCGACCTCCGCGGGCGCCGCGACCGGTACGCGCGCGAGCCCGATGGAGCGTTCCAGCGTCGGCGAAAAAGTGCCGCTCGTGACCGCGCCGCTGCCGGCATCGCCCGCGAATACTGACTGATGCGATCGCAGCACACCGCGTTCCAGCAGCACGAGACCGACGAGCTTTTGCGCCACGCCGGCGGCGCGCTGGGTCTCGAGCGCCGCCTTGCCGATGAAATCGCGCGGGCCCTCGAGCACGACGGTCCATGCCAGACCGGATTCGAGCGGCGAGACAGTCTCGTCCATGTCGTTGCCGTAGAGATTCATGCCTGCTTCCAACCGCAGCGTATCCCGCGCACCGAGGCCGCAGGGCCGTACGCCCGCCGCCTGCAGCGCCTTCCAGAAATCGGCAGCGTGCTCTGCAGGCAGCATGACTTCGTAGCCGTCCTCGCCGGTGTAGCCGGTGCGCGCGATGAACCATTCGTCGCACGGCACGCCGAAGAAGTTGCCGAGCGCCGCAGCCGGCGCACGGCATGGATCCGGCAGGAGTGGCGTCGCCTTCGCGCGCGCCATTGGTCCCTGCACCGCGATCATCGCAAGATCGCGCCGCGGCACGACCGCGACGCCGATCTGTTTCGCATGCTCCTTGATCCAGGCCAGATCCTTTTCCGCCGTGCCTGCATTGACGACCAGCCGGAACCACTTTTCGTCGAGGAAATAGACGATCAGGTCATCGATCACGCCCCCGTCCGGCCGCAGCATGCAGCTGTACAGGGCCTTGCCGGGCACGGTCAGTCGGCCGACGTCGTTGGCGAGCAGGCGCAGCAGCAGCGCGCGTGCCGCGGCACCGCGCAGGTCCACCGTGCACATGTGGGAAACGTCGAACATGCCGGCATCGCGCCGGACCGCGTGATGCTCCTCGATCTGCGAGCCGTAATCGACGGGCAGATCCCAGCCGCCGAAATCGATGATGTGTGCACCGGCGGCCTGGTGCAGTTCAAAGAGTGGTGTCGGTCGTCCCATCGTTCCGGTTCCCACAGCCGGGGCCGAGCCCCGCGCGAAAAAAAGGGCGGCGGACCCATCGGGTCCACCGCCCCTCTGTCCTGAGACCTGAGAGATTGGGTACCGGAATATCACCGGTTCCGCTCCCCTTCGGTGGGCCCGCATGGGCCGCTCTCCAGAGTTCGCGAGTTCCTGCCGTTCGGGTGCCTGAGCGTTTCCGGGCGGGTTGCGCCTTCGGCGCCGCGCGTGCGCGGACTCTCCGGCAGGGACTCATTGCGACCGGATGGATTCTAGCGGAAAGCGGCTGTCGGCACAGGGTATAGTCGCGCTCCTGTCCGACTACGGCAGCGGAGTTTTGCCCATGTCGCGCCCCGGTTTCCTGTCGCTCGCCCTGATTGCTACCTCCTTGCTGGCCTGCACCCCGACGACCGCGCCGGAAGACGCGACCACGGCGCTGCATGCCCTGTTTGAGCGCGAATGGGAACGCGACCTGGCGGACAACCCGCTGCTGGCCACCTACCGCGGCGATACCCGCTACGAGGACCGCTGGCCGGACCTCTCGCCGGAGGCCCAGGCCAAGCGCGACGCGGCCGATGCGCGGGTGCTTGAGGAACTGGCCCGCATGCCGCGCGAAGACCTGACGGTCGCCGAACAGCTCAACTACGACCTGTTCCGCTACGAATACGAAGACCGGGTCGCCGCGGCGAAATTCCACCCGGAGTACTACGAGATCCGCGCACGCGAGGGACCCCAGTCGCTGAATGAGACCGCCGAACTGATGCCATTTCAGACCGTGGCGCATTACGAGGCCTGGCTGCGGCGGCTCGCGGCCCTGCCGGCGTACCTCGACCAGTACGCCGACCTGCTGCGGCGGGCGGCACAGGAAAAGCACACTCAACCGCGCGTGATCATGGATCGCGTCGTGCCGCAACTCGCGATGCAGGTCGTGGACGAGCCGGAAGACAGCCCGTTCTTCAAGCGGTTCCGGACCTATCCGGATTCGATCCCGCCGGCCGAGCAGGAGCGCCTGACCGCCGCGGCACGCAAGGTGATCATGGCGTCGGTGGTCCCCGCCTACCGGCGCTTCTCCGGCGTGTTCGGCCATGCCTATCTGCCCGCTTGCCGCGAATCGGTCGGCATCTGGGACACGCCGGACGGCCGCGGCTTTTACGCGAATCGCGCGCGCTTTCACACCACCACTTCGCTGACGCCCGAGCAGATCCACGAGATCGGGCTCGCCGAAGTGGCGCGTAACCGCGCCGCAATGCAGAAGGTCATGGACGAGGTCGGCTACAAGGGCACGCTCAACGAGTTCTTCGATCACCTGCGGACCGACCCGCAGTTCTATTACAAGACCGGTGACGAGCTCTATCGCGCCTATGCCTTCATCACCAAGGTGATCGACCCGGAACTGCCGCGCATGTTCGGCAAGCTCTATCGCACGCCATTCGGGCTGCGCCCGATCCCGGACACGAGCGCACCGAATACCACCACCGCGTATTACAGCGGTCCGTCGATCGACGGCACGCGTCCTGGTTATTACTACGTCAATCTCTACCGTCCCGAAGTGCGGCCGAAATACGAAATGGAAGTGCTGACCGTGCATGAAGCGGCACCGGGTCATCACTTGCAGATTGCACTGGCCCAGGAACAGACCGACTTGCCGAAGTTCCGCCGGTTCAGCGGGATCACGGCGTATATCGAGGGTTGGGCGCTCTATTCCGAGCGGCTCGGCTACGACCTCGGGCTCTACAAGGATCCGTACTCGCGCTTCGGCCAGCTGACCTACGACCAGTGGCGTGCAGTCCGGCTGGTCGTGGACACCGGCATGCATCACATGGGCTGGACGCGCCAGCAGGCAATCGATTACTTCACGGCGAACGCGGCCAAGACCGAGACCGACATCGTCAACGAGATCGATCGCTACATCGCCTGGCCCGGACAGGCGCTCGGCTACAAGATCGGGCAGCTGAAAATCATCGAGCTGCGCGAGCGCGCCCGCACCGCACTCGGCGACCGCTTCGATATTCGCGCTTTCCATGACACGATCCTCGCCACCGGCGCGGTGCCGCTCGAATTCCTCGAGCACACCGTCGACACGTGGATCGAGGGCCAGAAGAAGCCGTGATCG
>JANNTO010000308.1:0-1875 GCA_031403675.1 Gammaproteobacteria bacterium
CGGCATTCGCGCGCAAGGAACCCTCGCATGGACCGGTGCCCGCAATCAGCAGCCGAATCTCCGGGTACTCGCCGGCGAGCAGTGCGATCGCCTGCAATAACCGGTCCACGCCTTTTTCAGGCGCGAGCCGGCCGACCACCAGCAGATTGACGTGTCCGTCCGCCATGGAATCCCCGCGTCGGCGCGCAAGGAAACCCGCGCCATAACTGTCGAGCGGCAAGGCATTCTGGATAACATTGACTCGTCGCTCCGGCACCAGCCAGCTCGGCAAGCGCCGGCGCATTGCGTTGGATACGAGGATCACGCGATCAAAACGGCGCAACAGTGCGCGGTCCAGGCAGGACTTGAACTTGCCGCGAGCATCATTAGCGATCCAGCCATGCGCAGTGCTGACGATCTTCAGCGCCGGTCGCCGCCGGCGACAACGCAGCGCCAAGACATTGGTGCGAAATTCCGAGCTGTGCAGGATTTCGATGCCCAGTCGATCCACAATCCCCGTGATCCGCCCGACTACCGATGCAAGTGACTCGCCGGTGTCAAGGATCGGATGCACCATCACACCGCGCTTGCGCGCCGCGACAACCAGCGGATGACTCGCCCCGTCATCCGGGACCAGTGCGCCAATGTGATAGTCAATGCGCGTCCGTTCGATGCGGGCCGCTGTCTCGAGAATCGTTCGCCCCGGCCCGTCCACCCAGGGTGAGTCCCGCAGATGCAACACGCGAATCGGTCCCCGGGGCGTCATGCCGGCCTCCGCGTCGGTTCCCACACTTCCTGGCGCATCCCGATGAGCCACATGCCGCATGCTTTCGCAGCGGCAAGATTGACGAGCAGGAAGAACGCACAGACACGCACAACGATCGAATGCGCCGCGAGTGTCGGGACCATGAGCCCGCTTATCGCAAGCGCATACAATACAAGCTGGCCGTAAAACAGGCCGGCATAGATCGGTTCGGCCCGCAGCGCAATGGCGCCTGTCAGGCAGCCTACAAGCGCTATCGGCGCCAGCCAGCGCATCAGTTTGTGCGAAATGAGGATGAAGCTGTACGCCGGATGGCGGAACGGATTCAGCAGTCCGGCATTGCCGAGTAGCGCCGTGATGCCGCGCAGGAAGGTGCGGGCCTTGCGCGAGAATTCGGCACGTGTGCTGGCCGCTGCCGTCATCGTGCCACGTGCCTGCGGCTCGCTGATGGCGCGGAACCCGGCGCGAACGGTGTCGAGCACCGAGAGGAAATCCGGCGCCATGCCCGCGCGGAATGGCGGGCACAACGATCGGCGCATCGCATAGAGACAACCACTCGCGCCTGCAATGCTGTGCAGCTTCGCTTCCTCGCGCCGCAACCAGAGTTCGAGCCGGCCGTAGAGACCCTCACCGCCGCCGCCATCGATTGCGTCCTCTCCCGAAACGCAGCCGATCGCCGGGTCGGAGAAATGCCCGGCCAGCACCGCGAGCGCCTGCGGCTCAAGCGCGATGCCGGCATCGGTGAACATGACAATCTCGCCGCGCGCGCGCACGAGCCCCGCATTGAGCGCCGCAGCCTTGCCGCTGCGTTGTGGCAGTGCGATCACCTCGACCCGCCCCTCGCCTTCCAGCAGCGCGAGTTCGAGCGTCTGGTCCGTGCATCCGTCGCCTACTGCCAGGATCTGGAACCTGTCGGCCGGATATTCGAGCGCCAGCAGGTTGCGCACCTTGTCCGCGATGCGGCCCGCTTCGTTGTGCACCGGGCAAATGATCGTGACGCCCGGCCGGCATGACGGATCAGGCTCCGGCAGGCGCCGCCCAGCCATGCGATTCCAGGCCGCGAGCAGCAACGGATAGATCGCATAGGGATAGGCGACGGCCGCGAGCGAAAGCCAGAACAGCCAGACCGCCCA
>JANNTO010000309.1:0-5011 GCA_031403675.1 Gammaproteobacteria bacterium
TCCACCTTGTAGACAACGCCATCGATCTGATAGCTCAATTTGCTGCGCCGCCGCCCGATTTCCTCGTAGTACTCCAGCAGGCCATCCATGCCTTTGACGACGCGCGACTCCGGCGAGGTCCGCAACCCCCAGCCACGCAACCGTTCGAGGATCTTGCTGTGGCGATCCGGCAATTTGCTGCCTTCGACGATGCCGGCACCGTAGAAGAAGATCTCCAGCGGTCGTGTCGCCGCGAGACGCGGGTCCAGTTGTCGCAGGCTTCCGGCCGCGGCGTTGCGCGGATTGACAAAGACTTTCTCCCCTCTCTCCACCGCGCGTCGATTCATTTCATTAAAACCGGCGAGAGTCATGAACACCTCACCGCGCACTTCGAGCAGATGGGGCCAGGTCTTTCCGCTGAGCCGCAGCGGCACGCTGTGGATGGTACGGATGTTGTGGGTGACATCCTCTCCGATCGTGCCATCGCCTCGGGTTGCAGCAATCTCGAGTGACCCTTCTTTGTAGGTCAGGCTGACCGCGAGACCATCCAGTTTTGGTTCGCACGCATAACTGATCTCCTTTTCGGTCTCGAGCCGCTCCCGCACCCGCCGATCAAAGGACACTACATCCTCGCGTGAGAATGCGTTGTCCAGCGACCGCATTGGCATGCGGTGTCGCACTTCGGAAAATCCGGCAATCGGCGCGCCACCAACCCGCTGGGTCGGCGATTCAGGCACGATGTATTCGGGGTGCTGCTGTTCAAGCGCCCGGAGTTGCGCCATCAACCGGTCGTACTCAGCATCCGGAATCTCCGGATCGTCGAGCACGTGGTAGCGGTAGTTGTGACGCTCGATTTCGGCGCGCAGCCGCCGAATGCGCTGCCGCAGGCCTGCCGGTGAGGTTTTCATCAGCTGCGGCGCAGGCGCTTGTTGCGGTGCTCGAAGTGCACCAATTCCTCTCGCAAATTGAGGATGCGCTGCGTGGTCAGGGTGCTGCCTTGCTCGTCCTGCAACTGACCCTTGATTCGCTCTGCCAAATGGCGCCCGACCATCAATAGCAGATCAAAGGTGGCGGGCGCGTCGATCGGACCGGGCACGATGCCAAACAACGAAATGCCCGGAATCTCCAGCTCGTCCATCGTCGAAAGATCGAAGGAGCCGGGCTCCAACATGCTGGCTACGTAAATCAGGGACTTACCGTCTTCGCGTTCGCGATGAAAGATCGAATACCGCCCAAACCGAAGTCCTTCCGCCTCGAGCGCCTCCCGCAACTGCTGACCATGCCAACCGCTGTCCGGGGCGACCAGCCGCAGTGCAACGATGCGCTGCTGCGAGGCTTCCGCGGTCTGGCGCTCCATGGGACCTGCCGGCATGGGTTCTGGCAGTTCTTCCTCCGCCTTTGGCGCGACCTCCGATTTTTGCAGCGGATGGGTGCTGATCCAGGGCGCACGGTGATGGTCGTCCCGCTCCTCGTCAATTTCCGGCTGCGTGCCTTGACCCTCTGCACCGGCGATATCCTCCTGCGGCACCGTTTCAGGCGCAGCCGCCAGTTCCGGCTCGGCCGTACGGCGCCGGTCCTTGCCGACGTAAGCCGAGACATCCACTTCCAGATCGTCGGGAATCTCGATCATCGGCGGGCGCCGTGGAATCCGGATGCGCTCGATGGTCGGCACAAACGCTGTTGTTGCCGGTGGCGGATCCGCCGCTGGGTCTGCTGACTCAGTATCGACTGTTGGTTCGGCGCGTTCGCGCGGCCAGGGTGCAGTCGCCGTGTTTTCGGAATTCGCCTTCGTCTTGCGGGTTTCCCACCACCAGAGACCCAGAATCAGGGCCAAACCGCCGCCGAGCAGGATCCAACGCAACTGCGACACCGATTCCTCCCGTGCTAGCCGACGGCAGCCATCCGGACTGCCTCGTCGACATCTACGGCGACCAATCGCGACACGCCCGGCTCACTCATGGTCACGCCAATCAGGTGGCTTGCAAGTTCCATGGTGCTCTTATTGTGGGTGATGAAAACGAACTGAACACGTTCCGACATATCCCTGACGATGTCACAAAACCGGCCGACATTGTTGTCGTCGAGCGGCGCATCAACCTCGTCGAGCAGGCAGAATGGCGCCGGATTGAGCTCAAAGATCGAGAATACGAGCGCGACCGCAGTCAACGCCTTTTCGCCACCCGACAGCTGGCTGATCGTGCTGTTGCGCTTGCCCGGCGGGCGCGCCATCACCGCGACCCCCGCCGTCAGCAGGTCGTCGCCGACCAGTTCGAGATAGGCCGCGCCGCCGCCAAACAAGCGTGGGAACTTCTCTTTCAGTCCGCTGTTGATCCGGTCGAACGTATCCTGGAAGCGCGCACGAGTTTCGCGGTCGATCTTCCGGATCGCCTGATCGAGTGTGTTGAGAGCATCGGAAAGATCGGCAAACTGGCGGTCAAGATAATCCTTGCGCTCCGATTGTTCCGTCAACTCGTCGATCGAAGCCAGATTGACGGCGCCCAGATGTTCGATCCGTTCGGCGATCTCCACCAACTGCTGATCCCAGACCGAGACCGACGCGTCCGCCGGCAGGGCTACCGTTAACTGATCGAGATCGAACTGAGTGGAACTGAACTGCTCCAGCAGCGACTCGCGCCGCACGCGCCCTTCCTGCATGCCGAGGCTGATCTCGGCAAGCGCCGCGCGCGCAGATTCGACGAGGGTCTCGGCTTTTTGCCGATTGAGATCGTGTTCGCGTACCTGCGTGTCCGCATCTTCGACCGCACGGCGCGCCTCAGTCAGTTCCCGCTCAACGGCCAGCCGTTGCTCCAGATATTGCTGAAGCTGCTTCTCGAGCGCGGCAAAAGGCGCTTCACCATCGGCAAGCTGTCTTTGCAGTTCCGTGCGCCGGGCATCCAGTTGGCGCGACAAGTCGCTCGCACGCTCCAGGCTGGTGCGCAACGCAGCCAGCGTGGAGCGCAGCGATTCGACCTTGATGGCGACCTGCTGCGCGGCGGCCACATCGACGGCATTGCGATCGCGGACCGAAGCGAGCCGGGCCTGCAGTGACTCGCGCTCACGCTCGAGTCCGGGACGCTGATTGCCCAGCACTTTCAACTGCGCCTGGGCGGATTCGAGCCGCTGACGCGACTCGCCAATTTCCTGTTCGTCGCGCGTGATATCGCCGCCGATCTGGGCTAGTTCCGCTGCCAGTCTGGCGAGTCGTTCCGCGATCTGCTGCGTGCGCGAGCGGATGGCCTCGTGCGCGCCCCGTACATTGACCAGGTCGTGATGCAGGCGATTCACCGTCGCATGCAATTCATCGCGCCGCAAATCGAGTCCCGCAATGCGTTCGCGGGCCGCTGACAGTGCCCGGTCGAGCTCAATCACCCGAGCTTCGTGCCCGGCGACCGCGGGCTGCAGGCGACGCAGTTCCTGCTCGCGCGCAATCACGCCGGCATGGCCCGCTTCGCTCCGCGACACGCGCAGCCATTCCCGACCGAACCAGATACCGCCGCGCGTGATGACCGACTG
Organism: Gammaproteobacteria bacterium; assembly: GCA_031403675.1. Lineage (GTDB taxonomy): Bacteria > Pseudomonadota > Gammaproteobacteria > Steroidobacterales > Steroidobacteraceae > SCUD01. The sequence goes on from JANNTO010000309.1 coordinate 3,493, forward strand.
GCCGGGCTGCAATGAGCGCCGGCGCGCAATCGCCTCGGCCAGCGTATCCACTGCAATAACGCCGCCAATCAATTCGGTGACCACTGCGGGTCCGGAGACCTTGGCGAGCAGGCTGTCGGTTGCCACATTGAGGCGGTTGGACCTTGCAGCCTCGGTGATCGTGAGCTGCCCGGCATCGAGGTTGTTGCTGGCTTCGGCAAACGCATCGATGCCGTCGACGCAGACCGCTTCGAGATAACCGCCGAGCGCGGTCTCGACTGCGCGCTCCCAGCCCATTGCGACCTCAAGTTCCTGGGCCAGCCGCGGGCGCCGGTCGAGTTTCTGCCGGGCCAGCCACTCGACGACCCGGCCTTGTGCCTGACCGAGCGCGGCCTTCTGCACGGCCTCGACCGTCATCAATTCGCCTTGCGCCGATTGCAGTGCGGCTTTTGCCGTGTCGAGCGCTGCAGTTGCCTGCCGCTCTTCCTCGCGGACCGACTGCAGCGACGCGAGTGTTGCCTCGAGCTCGCGCTGCGCCTCACTGCCCCGATCGCGTGCCTGCCGCTCGGCTGTTGCGAATTCCTCAGGACGGGCGCCGGAGGCGTTCTGCTCGAGTAGCGTCTGCTCCTGCGTCAGCCGCCCGCGCTGCGTGGTCAGTCGTGTCAGTCCGGCCTCAATCTGCCCGATCCTCGCCAGTTCGACCTGTGATTGCTGCGCAGCCTCGGCCAGCTCGTGGCTGAATTTCTCCCACCGCTGCTGCCAATCCGCCATTGCCGATTCCGCTTCCACCAGCTGTGCGCGTGCCGCACCCTCGGTCGCGCGGGCCGCAGTCAGCTCGGGCTCGGAACGCGCAAATGCCTCCGACAATTCGTGCAGTTGTTGCTGATCGCGACCGACCAGGACGCTCGATTCCGCATGCTCAGCCGTGACCCGTTCGAGGTCACTGCGTTGCCGCTGTCGCAGTTCGCGGGCATGCTGCAATGCCTGCTCGGTGCGCGTGGCATCGGCACCTGCCTGGTAATAGCGGCCCTGTACGGCCGCCAGCGCATCCGATGCTTCTGCGTGCTGCGCCCGCGCCCGTTCGACGGTGGCCTCGGCCGCGCGCAATTCGGCGATCACGGCCTGCGTCTCGATTTCGCGTTGCGTTGCCAACGCATGCCGGGCGGCGATGTCGCCGTCGAGATCGCGAATACGCAGCGCCAGCAGTTCCGCCTGCAACTGACGCTGGCGGCCCCTGCTCTCCTGGTAGCGTCGTGCGATCCCAGCCTGGCGTTGAAGATGGCGAATCTGCTTGTCCACCTCCTCGCGCAGGTCGTTCAGTCGCTCGAGATTCTCGCGGGTGTGCGCGATGCGGTTTTCGGTCTCGCGCCGCCGGTCCTTGTAGCGGGAAATGCCCGCGGCCTCTTCGACAAAGGCGCGCATGTCTTCGGCGCGTGCCTCGATCAGGCGCGAGATCATGCCCTGTTCGATGATGGCGTAACTGCGCGACCCGAGCCCGGTACCGAGGAACAGATGCGTGATGTCCTTGCGGCGGCACTTT
>JANNTO010000310.1:0-1717 GCA_031403675.1 Gammaproteobacteria bacterium
CACCGTGGTGCTGGTCACCGCGGTCGGCAAGCGCGAAGCGGTTGCCGGGCGGGACTTCTTCCCGCTGACCGTCAATTACGTCGAGAAGACTTATGCCGCGGGCAAGATTCCCGGCGGCTTTTTCAAGCGCGAAGGCCGCCCTTCCGAAAAGGAAGTACTGACCTCCCGCCTGATCGATCGGCCGATCCGGCCGCTGTTTCCGGAGGGCTTCTACAACGAAGTCCAGATCGTCGCGACCGTGCTGTCGCTTGACCCCGAGATCGACTCGGACATTCCGTCGCTGATCGGCGCCTCCGCGGCGCTGGCGATTTCCGGCATACCGTTCTCGGCACCGATCGCCGCCGCGCGAGTCGGCTACCGCGATGGCGCCTATTTGCTCAATCCGACGTTTACCCAGGTGAGGACCGAATCGCACCTGGATCTGGTGGTTGCCGGCACCGCGGACGCAGTGCTGATGGTTGAGTCGGAAGCCAAGGGCCTGTCCGAGGAAGTCATGCTGGGCGCGGTCCTGTTCGGCCACGAGCAGATGCAGGCTGCGATCGGAGCGATCAACAAGCTTGCTGCCGAGGCGGGCAAGCCGCGCTGGGACTGGAAGGCGCCGGAAGAGAACGCTGCATTGAAACAGGCCGTCGCTGCCCAGGCGAAAGCCGCCTTGACCGAGGCCTATGGCATTGTCGTCAAGCAGGCACGTGTGACGCGCCTGGCGGAGATCCGCCAGTCCGTGCAGGCGGCGCTGTCGGGCGGTGAGAGCCCGAATTTCACGAAGGACCAGGTCGCGACCGAACTGCATGACCTGGAATACCGCCTGGTCCGCGACTTCATCCTCGATGGCAGGCCGCGCATCGACGGTCGCGACCTGACCACGGTCCGCCCGATCACGATCGAAGTCGGAGCGCTGCCGCGCACGCACGGTTCGGCAATCTTCACGCGCGGCGAAACCCAGGCGCTGGTCACGGTGACGCTCGGCACCGGCCGCGACGCGCAGATCATCGACGCGCTCGCTGGCGAGCGGCGCGAGCCGTTCATGCTGCACTACAACTTCCCGCCGTTCTCGGTCGGCGAGACCGGCTTCATGGGTTCGCCTAAGCGCCGCGAGATCGGCCATGGCAACCTGGCGCGGCGCGGCATCAATGCCGTGATGCCGGACCTCCAGGAGTTTCCGTACGTCCTGCGCGTCGTGTCGGAAGTGCTCGAATCCAACGGTTCGAGCTCGATGGCGACCGTCTGCGGCACCAGCCTGGCGCTGATGGATGCGGGCGTGACGCTCAAGGCGCCGGTTGCCGGCGTCGCGATGGGCCTGGTCAAGGAAGGCGAACGTTTTGCCGTCCTGACCGACATCCTGGGTGACGAGGACCACCTCGGCGACATGGATTTCAAGGTGGCAGGGACCCGGGACGGCATCAATGCGCTGCAGATGGACATCAAGATCAACGGCATCACTGCCGAGATCATGAAAGTCGCGCTGGAACAGGCCAAGGCCGGCCGCCTGCATATCCTGGGCGAGATGAACAAGGTGCTGGACAAGGCGCGCCCGCAGATGTCCGAGTGGGCGCCGACGATCGTCACCATCAAGATCGACCCGGAGAAGATCCGCGACGTCATCGGCAAGGGCGGGTCGGTGATCCGCCAGATTACCGAGGAAACCGGCGCGACGATCGACATCGAGAACGACGGCACGGTCAAGATCGCGTCGGTCGACTCCGCATCGGGGCGCGAA
>JANNTO010000311.1:0-1838 GCA_031403675.1 Gammaproteobacteria bacterium
GATATTCAGGAACGAGCGTGGCCACGGACCGGCGTTCTGGGTGAGCGTGATCGTCGCCGAACTGGTGCTGGGTATCCTGGCCTCCATCATCGTCATGTGGTTCTCCCGCCAGCGCGAGTTTCGCGCGGACGCGGGCGGCGCGCGCCTAGCCGGGCGCGAGAAGATGATCGCCGCGCTGGAGAAGCTCGGTCTCGCCGCCGGGCAGCCGCCTCTTCCCGACAAGATGGCCGCCTTCGGCATCGCCGGCGCTCAAGGCATCGGCATCAAGCGCCTGTTCATGACCCATCCGCCAATCGGGGAGCGCATCGCGGCGCTGCGCCGGCCCGAAGAACTGGATTTTGCGAGGAGCTGAAAGTTGGAACTCTTTTCCGCCGAGTTTTTCTCCGCGCTGTTCGCGATCATCGTCATCGACCTCGTCCTGGCGGGCGACAACGCGATCGTAATCGCGCTGGCCGCGCGCAACCTGCCCAAACACCTGCAGAGGCGGGCGATTGTCTGGGGCGCGGTCGGCGCGATTGTGGTGCGCGTCCTGGCGACGGTTGCCGTGGTCTGGCTGCTCAGAATCCCGGGCCTGCTGTTCGTTGGCGGCGCGCTGCTGATCTGGATCGCCTACAAGCTGCTGCTGCCCGAGGAAGCCGGGAACGGCGAGGGGAAGATCAATGCCGCGAATGGCTTTGGGGGCGCCATGTGGACGATCGTGGTTGCCGACATGGTGATGGGCCTCGACAACGTTCTCGCCGTGGCGGGCGCGGCGCACGGCAATTACCTGCTGGTCGTGCTCGGTTTGCTGATCAGCATCCCGATCGTGGTTTGGGGCAGCAGCCTGCTGCTTGGGGTCGTGAATCGCTTTCCCGCCATTGTCTATCTCGGAGCGGGCGTCCTCGCCTGGACCGCGGCGAAGATGATCACCGCAGAGCCCCATCTTGCGGATGCCTTTGCCGCCTACCGATTCACGGTCCCGCTCACGTTCGCGCTGATCGTGTTCGGTGTCTTGTGGATGGGATTTGCCAGGAACCACCGCAGGCTTGAATCCAGGATCAGCGCCCGGCTCGCATTTCTCGCAGAGCAACGGAAAATCCAGCAAGCGAATCCTATTTCGTCCGAAGGAGACAACGCCATGTCGAAAGTTCTCGTTCCAGTCGATGGATCCGATAACTCGCAATATGCGGTGCGGCACGTCGCCAGCGGATTCCTGAAGAACCCCGCGCTGGAAATCCATGTGCTGAACGTCCAGGCACCGTTCTCCAGGCACATCTCGCTCTTCTCAAGCAAGAGGAATCGCGAAGCCTTTCACCGCGAAGAGGCGGAAAAGGCGCTAATGCCGACTCGGCGACTGCTGGAGTCCCATGGCGTGCCGTTCGTAGTTCACGTCGAGGTCGGAAGCAAGGCGCAGATGATCGCAGATACGGCACGCCGCCTGCAGTGCGATCATATTTTAATGAGCACCGCACGCAAGAACTCAGTGACACGGATGTTCGAGGATTCCGTCACCAACAAGGTGCTCGAACTGACCACCGTGCCGGTGCAAATAGTCGCTGGCGACGCAATCTCGCGTTGGGAGCGTTACGGCATTCCTGCTGCCGGCTTGGGCACAGCGACGGGGCTATTTCTGCTCGCTGCCGACTGACGGGAATTGCAATAGGTGAAGGAGTTTTAACGTGACTGTTCAGCGTATTCTCAACGCGCAGCCAAAACGTACTACTACGCACATCGCACCTGATGCCGCGATCGCCCAGCTCTTACAATTCCCCGAATTTGAGGACACTGGAGCCTTGGTAGTGAGCAGCGACGGCAGAATGGTAGAGGGCATTATTTCCGAGCGCGACATCGTGCGCGGT
>JANNTO010000312.1:0-5359 GCA_031403675.1 Gammaproteobacteria bacterium
GACTGCGAATCCAACGAGGAACGTCTGGACGGCGAGAACGGCCTGCTGCTGACGCCAACTGTCGATCACCTGTTCGATCGCGGCTTCATCTCGTTCGAGAACAACGGCGACCTGCTGATCTCGCCGGTGGTGCACCGGGAATCCCTGAAGCGCATGGGCATTCCGCCGGACGAGCGGCGCAATGTGGGGGCGTTTTCGGAGGGGCAGCGGCGGTATTTGGAGTATCACCGCGGGTTGGTGTTTTTGGAGGCACGAGTTTCTCGATGAGATCGCAACTTGTTGATCCATCGGCAAATCACGATCTTGGTAGACTCCAGCGCAGCCATTATTGACAGAGAGGCTGTATATCCATACAGTTCCGTTTGGATGGCAGTCAATACCGATATCGAATGGACTGACGCCACCTGGAACCCGGTCAGCGGGTGCACGAAGGTTAGCCCTGGCTGCGATCACTGCTATGCAGAACGCATTGCCGAGCGGTTTCGCGGTGTGCGTGGGCATCCGTTTGAACGCGGCTTTGACCTGACCCTGCGGCCACACAAGTTGCTCGAGCCGCTATCCTGGCGACGCCCGCGCCGCGTGTTCGTCAACTCCATGAGCGATCTCTTTCATAAGGAAATCCCGCGCGCGTTCGTCGATAGGATTTTTGACACGATGGAACAGGCCAGTTGGCACGTGTTCCAGGTGCTGACGAAGCGCAGCTCATTGATGCGCCGTTACATCAACGAAAGGTATACGGCACGGCCGGCGCCGGCTCACATCTGGCTTGGTGTCTCGATTGAGAATCGCCAGGCGCTTGTGAGACTGAAGCACCTGCGTCAAGCGAATGCCACCATTCGGTTCTTGTCACTCGAGCCCTTGCTGGAAGATCTTGGTGTCCTCGATCTTGCCGGCATCAATTGGGCGATCGCCGGCGGCGAAAGCGGCCCACAGGCTCGGCCGATGAACCGGGACTGGGTGCGCCGCATCCGCGATCAGTGTCGCGCCGCCGATGTAGCGTTTTTCTTCAAACAGTGGGGTGGCATCAGACCGAAGTCGGGGGGGAATTCCCTTGACGGTCGCAAATGGCTTGACTACCCGACGGATGCCACGGTCGTGTAGCGCAGCTTGAGGAAAGAGTGCCATGCCACGGAAGGGTCGAGAGCACTTCGGTTCCTACACGGAGCGAACCGGGACAAAGCACGAGATACTCAAGAAGTATCTTCGCGTATATCTTGCGATCCTGCGATCACGTATCGATGCGGTTCACTACATCGATGCGTTTGCCGGCCAGGGCGTGTACGGCGAAAGTACGCCTGGGTCACCCTTGCGCGCGATCGCTCTCCTGGCGGAAATGAAGGTGCCAGCCGCTGTTACGTTGATTGAAAGTGACGCCAAGTCGTTTGCGAGATTGGCGGCGCTTATCGGCGAATCCAAAGATGCCCAACGTCTGGGGCGGGAGCCTCGTCTCATAGAAGGCGAATTCGGCAGTCATGTAACCAGTGTGCTGAGCGATCCTGTCTATGTGGAGTGCAAGCGTGTAGCGACGTTTGCCTTTATCGATCCTTGTGGGGTCAAAGGCGTGCGGCTTCGTGACATCGCGGCGATTCTTGAGCGACCGTTCGGAGAATGCCTTGTCCTTTGGAATTACTCCGGAGTTATCCGTTGGTTGGGCGTCATTGCAGATACTTCGGAGCGGCCACCAGAGCTTGAAGAGTTTTTCGGCGGCCAGAAAGAGCTTGAGGGAGCAATCGAGATTCATCTTTCTGACCTTGGTCCAGAGGAGCGAGAGTCGGCGCATCGAAATCTGTTTTTTCAGTCGCTGTACCGACGGTCTGGTGCCCCGTATTTCCTGCCATTCCGCTTCGAGGCGCCCGATGCCAATCGCACGAGCCACTACCTGATTCATTGCTCCGGGCATCCACTCGGGTTTCGAATCATGAAGGAGATCATGCACGGCGAGTCCCGAGGGGCGGATGACGTCGGCGAATTCGGATTTGTCACCGACCTTGGCACGGAATCGTTACCTTTGTTTCATCCGCGTCGCGACGACGCGCGCAGGGCGATCCTCGAGAAACTGCAAGACGGAATGCAGTCGATCAAACTGTTTACTGACGATCGGGTCAATCGACCTGGCGACTACATGACGACGAAACAGTACAAAGAGATTCTGTTAGGGCTAGAGGAAGAAGGGCTAATTGAAGTCGTGGACTCGGCAACAAGTCTGGCTAAATTGCCCGCGAAGCGTATGCGAGCAGGCAAAGTGACGTTGGGTGAAACGCTTTCGATCCGGCTCAGCAGACGCGGTGGCTAACGCAATGAAGCGCTACATGCGGCGTCATCAATCCTGGCGCGCCGGGAATCCCTGAAGCGCATGGGCATTCCGCCGGACGAGCGGCGCAATGTAGGGGCGTTTTCGGAGGGGCAGCGGTGGTATCTGGAGTATCACCGCGGGCTGGTGTTTCTGGAGGCGCGGGTGCGGCGGGAATAGCGGGAAAGCCGCAAGTTTTGGTAGGGGCGCGGCCGATATTGCGGGCGGATGATGACTGTCGATGCCGTCTCCCACGCGCGCGAACGACCCGGTCGGAATCGCACAGCGCATCCTGGTGCTGCGCGGGCAGCGGGTGTTGCTCATTTCGGACCTGGCTACCCTGTATGGAGTTACGGCCAAACGCCTGAGCGAGCAGGTTCGCCGTAACCACGATCGGTTTCCTGCCGACTTCGCGTTCTCCGTAGAAATCAATGACATAAGAAACTTGATGCCGCAATTTGCGGCATCAAGTTGGGGCGGCCGCCGAGGGCAAACGCTCGCCTTCACCGAACACGGCGCCATCATGGCCGCGACGGTCCTGAATAGCCCGCAGGCCGTTGAAATGTCGGTCTATGTTGTCCGAGCCTTCGTGAAGCTGCGGGAAGTGCTGGCCTCGAATACGGAGCTTGCTCGCAAGCTAATGGCGCTGGAAAAATCGGTCGCGACACTGGATGCCAGGACGCGCCGCCAGTTCGAGGAGGTTTACAGCACGATCCGCGCGCTGATGGCGCCGCCTGCCGCGAAGTCGCGACCGATTGGGTTCACCGCGGATGTTGACAAAGACGCGTGAACGATGGACTTCGCGCGCTGCGGGCAGACCAAGAGACACTGCCGGTGCCCCATGAATTACCTGTACTCGCTGTATGATGACCTCGTCAGCATCAACGTCCCCTCCGACAAAGCGCGGGCGGTCGTGGATGCGATGGAGCGCGACATGGGCACCACGCTGGCAACCAAGCAGGATCTGGAGATTCTCAGGCGGGACATGGAGAACCGCTTCGCGCTGGTGGACCAGAGGTTTGAGTCCCTGCGCAGCGATTTGTCCCGCGATATCGCCGCCTCGGAACTGAAGCTGACGGTCAAGCTTGGCTCGATGATGGTCGCGGGTTTCGGCCTGACGATCGCCGCCATGCGGCTCTGGGCGTAGGCGCCAACGCACGCAACCGAGACGTGGCCGGGCGGCTCAGCGTCGATCCGTCTCGCCGTCTACTTTCACGTACGGCCGAATGCTGTTCAACGTGTAGGTACCAATACCCTTCACGCGATCAAGCTCTTCGATGCTTTGGTACGGTCGGCCGCGAACAATGTCCCGCGCGAGTACGGGGCCAACGCCGGGAATGGTCTCGAGTTCCTGCTGAGTAGCCGTGTTCACATTGACGATCAGATCGCCTTCGCCGGGCGTCATTTCCTTGCTGACGTTTTTGTAGAGCTGCCACGCTCCGATCGCGAGCGGAACAGCGATGATCGCGATCATGAGGAGCCTCGGAATCCCGCCACCACTGGGTGGTGTGCCGCCGCTTCCCTGCGGGCTTCGCATGTACTCGCGGAATTGTAGGCCCATGAGCGGACTTTACTCCGGCGCATGAGGACGAATCCATGTGCGAGTCAGAATGTCAAATCCGGCGCAAATTCCGCAGAAATCCGCTCTAATCCGCACTGTTCCGAGTGGAGCAACCCCGGCTCCGACATTCCAAAGCTGATTGAGTGGCCGTCGAAGACGGCGGCCGGGAAACCGCGCGCGGCACGGCAGGGATGGTCGCGTGGCGCGCCTGATGAAGAGGCGTGCGTTGACGATAGATAACCCCGAGCTCTTGAATGGGCTCACCCTGGACGAGGTGCTCGAGCGCTGGTTTAAGTACGACAGCCGCAGCGCCAGACCGGAGTTTCTGCTGATCGATTGACTTGTTTGGCCGCATGATCGCGATGGCCGCACAAGAATCTTAGGGTCGCATTCCTGCACAAGTCCGCCAGATTGGCATCAAGCCAGGAGTTGCTCGGGCCGGTAACGTAGTGTTCGGGCAGCGTTTTTTTATCGGTCAAGCAGTTCTGGTATTGTTCGCACATAAATATTCCCTGGCGTCCCCATATGGGCAGGTCAGGCCAGCATGAAAGGGCGTTGCGGCCGGCGGCTGCAGCGCCTTTTTCTTTGGCCGACTGAGGACGCCAGGTGGTGAATCGCTGCGCGATCTTTATCGATGGGGCCTACCTCGAGTTCGTGCTGAAAGGGGAATTCGGCCGTCCAGCCGTGGATTTCGTCGCGTTGGTAAACAGGATCGCCGGCGCGAGAGAGCTGCTGCGAGCCTACTTCTACGATTGTCTGCCGTAGATTTGAGGTGCGACTTGGCAAGCTGGCGTTCAGGGGCACTCATGACGGTCGCCCGATCTTTGAGCAGAAGCGAGTTGATATCCTGCTAGGCGTCGATCTTGTGCAGCTGGCCACAAAACATCAGATAACCGATGCAATGGTGGTTGCCGGAGACAGCGATTTTCTGCCGGCTATTGACGTTGCCAAGCAGGAAGGCGTCGTCGTCCATCTCTATCACGGGGCGAGTCCGCACAATGAGTTGTTAACGCATTGCGATGAACGAGTAAGGATCGACGAAGAATTCGTGGACGCGATCAGGCGACGATGAGGGTGCAGGCGTTTCAGCGCCGCTCGAAGCACTGTCAAATCCCCTGCGTTTTGCGGGCAAAAATGCTATAATTCTTGCTGTGATGAGTGGAGCAACCGCTCCCGCCAACCGACCTGATGGGCACGGTGGTTCCCCCGATAAACGAGGCACACGGCCGAAAGGCAAACGTGAATTCGATCGGGCCCAAGAAGACTGGAGCAGGCCCGGCTCCAACATTCCAAAGCTGATTGAGCGGCCGTCGAGGACCGCGGCCGGAGAAACCGCGCGCGGCGCGGCGAGGGACTGTCGCGTGGCGCAGTCTCTACGGCCATCGGCAGGCATCATACTTCAGCAAGATAAGGAACTGGCTGGCATGGCGGAAGTCATCGAAACGGTTCGGCCCCCTCTTCGAGGATCTTGAGGTAAGCGCCATAGGCGTACAGCTTGTTGCGTCGCC
>JANNTO010000313.1:0-4400 GCA_031403675.1 Gammaproteobacteria bacterium
AGCGGTTGGCCGTTTCGACTGCAAGCGCCGACCCCCGCCGGTGTAGGCGCGTTGGCGGTTCGGCATATCAAACTGCCAGCCGAAGCCGAATCCGCTCAGTTGAGCCGGAAAACGATCGGCAGCTCGGCCTCGGCTTGCACCGCGCGCCCATCACGCCGCGCGGGCTCGATGACCAGTCGCTCGACGATGCAACCCACTGCGGCGTCGAGCCGCGAAAATCCGCTGCCTTGAACCAGGCTCATCGATTGGACCAAGCCATCGCTGCCGACCAAAAGGCGGACCACTGCCCGTCCTTCATCTCCGGCACGCCGTGATGCCGCCGGGTAGCAGGAATCGACCAGGGCGGCCAGTCTGGCGCCCTTCATGCGCAGGTACGGCGGCAGGTAATCACCGCCGGCAGGATTGAATGCTACGCCCGCGCCGGCCCCGGATGCGCCAATAGTTTCCGACCACTGAATGCTTTCTTCAATCCCGAATCTCGGAATCGGCAGATCGGGTTCGCGCACGACCAAGACATACTCGTCGACCGGATCCGGAACCGGCGGCCCGAGGCCACTCGCCATCAGCAGGAACACGCCAAAGTGCAATCCGATGATGGCTGTCACAACAGCCGTGCGACGCGCTGCGTCCGCCGAACAGGCATGTGTCATAAGACACCTCCATGCAACGTTGATTGGCGCTGGTTGCAGTTATTGAACGCCGGCCACTCCGCGACGGGGTTGGCCGGGCGCAGTCGCCTCAGGAAGCGGCGGGCGCGACCTTGCCTTCACGCGTGACGATGACCGCTATGCCGGAAAGGGTCATCAGGCCGCCGACGATCATGCGCCAGTCCAGGATGTCGCCCAGCAGCAGTACCGAGAACAGCACGCTGAACACCGGCGCCAGCACGGTAATCGGCGCAACGCTAGTGACCGGGTAGCGGCGGATCAGTGCGAAGAATGCGGTGTGTGCGAACAAGCTCGCCAGCAGCGCCGAATACAGCAATGCCCCCCAGCCGATCGTAGCCGCATGCTTCAAGCTCTCGAGCTGACCATCCTCCAGCAGCAGTGACAGCGGCAGCAGCAATGGCAGGCTCGCCCAGGCAAGCCAGGCCTGCAGCTCGAGCGGCTCGAGATCATGCACGCGCTTGATTGCGACCAGGCCGACGGCGCCGATGAACGCGGCAATCACGATCAACAGCAGGCCATGCCAGGACGCCAACACGTCCGGGTTGAAGCCGAGCACGACGATGCCGATAAATGACAACCCGATTCCAAGCCAGCGCCGCCAGTGGATCTGCTCGCCGAGCAGCGTGACGGACAACAGTGTCGCGAATGGCACGCCGAGCTGGCTTGCGATCGCGACCGACGACATGTTTCCGGACAGCGCGACGCCCGTGAACATCAATGCAAACTGCAGGCCGCCGCTACAGATCGCTGCAGTCAGCAGCCAGCGCATCTCACCGCGACGGATGCGCAGGAACGGCCACACCACGATGCCGACGATCAGGAATCTCAGGAAGCTCAGGAATACGGGTGGGAAGCGCTCAACACTCAGCTTGATCGCGACGATGTTGAAACCCCAGATCAGGTTGATCAGTACCAGCTGCCAGAGATGCGAGCGGCTGAGTTCGCTCACGCAGGAACCAGCAATTCGACGGCCGGCGCGCGCAGGTTGTAGCTCGACGCCATCACATGGCCGTAGGCGCCGGCATTCGCGACCAGCAGCACATCGCCCTCCTCGCAGCGCGGCAACAAGCGGTCGGAACCCAATTCATCCCCGCTCTCGCAGATCGGTCCGACCACAGTGCATACCTGATCGGCGGGTTCGTCGAGCCGCGTCAGGTTGACGATCTCGTGCCATGCGCTGTACAGCGCGGGTCGAATCAGTGAATTCATGCCGGTCGCGACACCCACGTAGCGCTGATCGCCCTTGCCCTTGGTCTGCGTCACGCGGGCCAGCAGCACGCCCGCATCGGCCACCAGATAGCGACCGGGTTCCAGCCACAACTCCAGGTCTGGATGCGCCCGCCGGACCGCTGCGAGCGCCACGTCGAAGGCGGCGAGATCAAATGGCGGTTGATCCGGCCGGTCCGGCACGCCGAGGCCACCGCCTAGATTGAGCACCCGCGCGCCGGGAAACTGCGTGACTGCCGCCGTGAGTACCTGCGCCGCTTCGACCCAGCTCCCGATCTCAAAGTTGCCGCTGCCGCCATGCGCATGCAGCCCGACGACCGTGGCACCGGCCTCGGCCACGGCCTGGGACAATTCAGAAAATTCCTCCGGCGGCACTCCGAACTTGGAATGCGCTCCCGCAGTGCGAACTTTCTCGTGATGGCCGTGGCCGGAACCGGCATCGAGGCGCAGCAGGATCTCGCGACCGGCGAACAGACTGGCCCAGGCACGCAGCACAAACAGATTGTCCACGGTCACCCGCAGTCCCTGCTCGAGCGCCCAGTGATATTCGGCACGCGGAGCGAAATTGGGAGTGAACAGCAAACGCTCCCGCGCGATTTTCGGAACGGCCTGCAGCACGCGCTCGATTTCGCCACGTGAAACGCATTCGAATCCCAGGCCCAGCTCCGCCATGGCGGCGAGCAGCGCCGGATGCGGATTGGCCTTGATGGCGTAAAAGACCCGCGACACGGATCCGAGAGCGCGCAGTGCGCGGGCCTGCGCCTGGACGGTCGCAACGTCGTAGACATAAGCGCAGTCGCGCTCGCCGAACACGGCAAGCAGCGCTGCACGCCGGGTGCGCCACCAGCTCGTCGAGCGCATCCCTGGCGGAGTGCGGCCGTTCATTGGCGCCGCCCGCGGCAGCGCGAATTCAAGCTTCGTCGAGGTCGTTGAACTCTTTCAGCTCCCGCTGCAGGCGCTTCTCGGCCAGCACATCCTCGACCTTGCTCCAGGCCGACTGCTGCACCGGTCGGCGCTGACCTTTGGGCCGGCGCTCGACGACGATCAGGCGATCGAGGTCGCCATCCTGCTCGGCAGTTTCCCCGAGAAACTCGTCCTCGAGGTCAAAGGATTCCTCATTGCGCTCTTTCATTCCAGGGAATTCCTAGAGAAATCAATGATATCCGCAACAAACCCAACTGTTGTCGGGCTGCGCAATATATACGAAAAGTCAGGTTTTTCAACCGCTACGGCCGCAATGCGCCCGGAACTCCCTTCCCGGCTCAATTCCGGGCCGGCCACCCATCAGGCCGGCCGGTGGGGCGGGCCAGGGTTGGGGAACTCAACGAGTCTCGCAGGCCTCCAGGCATTCGGTGTACTGGTCATCGCAGACCTGCATCTTCGCGGAGTCGCCGAGCGCGTCCTGCATGCATTGATCGGATTTGGCATCGCACTGTTCGATGCATTTCTCGTCGGCAAACGGACGCGCATCCGCGTCGGGCCGGAGGTCGTCGGCCGAGGCCGAAACTGCCGCCAGCACTGCCGCCAGTGCCATGGGTGACCAGAACTTATTGCGGATGGCCATCGTCAATCGCTCCTCCCGGGCGGGCGTATCTATACGGCACGGCGCGCCGGTGCGCAAATGATCACTGGCAGCATGCCCGGCGTGCGCTGAATGCCGCCTGAACAGCGGGCCGCCACGTCGATTCAATGCCGGATTTCGGCCGCGGCCGCTTCGATCAGGATCCGCGCCATCGGTCCTAGTGCGCCAAAGCGCGGGTCGCGCGTCTGGCCATGGAAATGGCGGTAGTAAATCTGCTGCACGATCACGGCCAGGCGAAACAGCCCGAACACACGGTAGAAGCGAAACGCCGGCGAGCTGCGACCGGTCTGCCGTTCATACCGCTGCAGTACTTCCTCGCGCGTCAGCGCACCGGGCAGATGGGTGGGCAGCATGCGCGTCTCCAGCAACTCGGCGCTATCGCCAGCTTCGACCCAGTAGGCCAGTGAACAGCCGAGATCCATCCATGGATCACCGATCGTCGCCATCTCCCAGTCCAGCACGCCGATCAGCCGCTCCGGCCTGACTGCATCGAATACGACGTTGTCCAACTTGAAGTCGTTGTGGATCAATGCAGCGACCGGCGATTCCGCTGGCAGATTTGCCGCAAGCCAGTCCGTGACCGGCGCTGCTGCCGGCACGTCCCCGGTTTGTGCCCGCAGATAGCGTCCCGTCCAACCCTCCACCTGACGCGCGACATATCCCTCGGGCCGGCCGAGGTCGGCCAGACCGCGTTCGCGATAGTCGAGCCTGTGCAATTTCGCGAGCACATCCACCAGTGCCAATTGTTGTGCCCGCACCAGCTCCGGTGTCGCCGCAAGACCCGACGGATAGTCGCGGCGCAGAATGATGCCGCGGATGCGCTCCACGATATAGAAAGGCGCGCCGATGACGGTCTCGTCAGTGCAAAGGTGGATGGCCGTGGGGCACTCGGCGAATCCGGGTTTCAGTGCCGACAGCACGCG
>JANNTO010000314.1:0-12489 GCA_031403675.1 Gammaproteobacteria bacterium
GATCGGTCGCAACGAGCCCTGTCCCTGCGGATCGGGCCGCAAGTTCAAGCACTGCCACGGAGCCTTGCAGCGGGCCGGCGGCTGAAGGAAACCTGGCGAGGAGCGGGCGGACCAGGGATGGCAAGTCCACCGGAGATTCACGTCATCGCCGGAGCGCTCTCCGACGCGCAGGGCCGCGTCCTGATCGCACAGCGCCCGCGCGGCCGCCACATGGCCGGGCGCTGGGAATTCCCGGGCGGCAAGCTCGCCTTCGGCGAGGACACCCTTGACGGTCTCAAGCGCGAACTGGCCGAGGAACTCGGCGTGGTCGTACGCGAGGCCCGGCCGTTGATCCGCCTGCGGCACGATTATCCGGACCGGCGCGTGCTGCTCGACGTCTGGCAGGTGACGGCCTACGACGGCGAGCCGAAATCGCTCGAGTCCCAGGTACTCGCCTGGGCGCGGCCGGACGAGCTGCCCTCGCACGACCTGCTCGAGGCCGACCGCGCCATCGTTACGGCGCTCCGGCTCCCGCGGCTTGCGCGCGTGATCGGCGACGGTGCGGAGCTCGCCGCGCTCAAGGATGCCGCGGCGCAGACCGTCTTCTGGCAGCTGCCGGAGGAGGACGAAGTAGCGATCGGCGCCGACATCGTGAATGCCGCGCGCGCCGCCGGGCATCGCGTCTTCGCGATGGGTAACGGCATCGAAGCCGTGCGCGCGGGCGCGATTGCGGGTTGCGACGGCGTCGTGCTGCACTGGGACGGGCAGAACCTGCACGTGGACCGCGGCGGCTCGTTCCTGATCGGCGTCCACTGCGAGGATGCGAGCGGCGCGCTCCAGGCGGTCGCCGAGGGCGCGCATTTCCTGGTGATGGCGCCGGACGACGGGCCGATGCCGCAGCGCTACCTAGAGCCACTGTGCGAGAAAATTGGCGTGCCCGTGTTCGCCGGCTGGTACCCCGATGCGCGGCGCCTGGAGCAGCTGCAGGTCGTGGGTGCACACGGCTGCGCCGTAAGGCGCCAGCAATAAGGGGGACGCATCCTTTTGTCCGAAGAGGGGACAGTCCGCCTTTTTCCTGCGGAAAAAGGGGGCAGTCCCCTATTTCAGCTTTTCGAGGAACAGCGCTACCGCCCACTGGTAGTAATCCACGTTTTCGCGTTTCGCGAAGCCGTGTCCCTCGTTGAGCCCGAGCAGATACCAGACTTCGCTGCCATTCGAACGGATCTTCGCGACCATCTGCTCCGATTCGGTGAATGGCACGCGCGGGTCGTTCTGGCCCTGCACGATCAGCATCGGCTTGTTGATCTTCCCGGCATTATTGAGCGGCGAGATCTTCTGCAGGAATGCGCGCATCTTTGGATCGCGCTCATCGCCGTACTCGGGCCGGCGCAGGTCGCGACGATATTCCGCCGTGCTCTCGAGGAAAGTGACGAAGTTGCTGACGCCGACGATATCGATCGCACCGCGCAGGCGGTCGTTGTAGTGCGTCATCGCGGCCAACACCATGTAACCGCCGTAAGAGCCGCCGATCAGCACGACGCGTGAGGCATCCAGATCCGGTTGCGTCGCGATCCAGTCGAGCAGCGCGCCGATGTCCTTCACCGAATCTTCGCGCTGGTAACCATTGTCGAGCGCGACGTAGGTCTTGCCGTAACCGGTCGAGCCGCGCACGTTCGGTGCGATCACGGCATAGCCGAGCTCGACCGCCCACTGCTGGGTCGAGATGCTGAAGATCGGCTGTGCCTGGGCTTCGGGCCCGCCGTGGATGTTGATCAGGACCGGATGCGGACCCTTGCCCGCCGGCTTGTAAACCCAGGCCGGGATTTCGCGCGGCGTCTTGCCGGCGTGGTCGAAAGTCGGGTAGCGCACCAGCGTCGGCGCGACCAGGCGACGGGTGTCCAGCGGTCCGATCTCGCTCTCGGTCCAGCGCACCGCAGCGCCGCCGCCTGGCGTGAAGGTCCAGACATCGTAAGGCGCACTCGGTGTCTGCAGGCTGAAAGCAAGCCGGCGGCCATTCGGTTCGAACTCAATGTCGCCGATCACTCCGAATGGAAGGGCCGGCGCAGCAATTTCACTCGCGGTCGTGAGATCGCGGATGCAGAGCCGATTCGCCCCGTCCTCGTTGAGCACATAGGCGAGGTAACGCCCGTCGTCCGACAGTGCGATGTCGTTGACGTCCCAGTTCAGGCCCCCGGTCAGTGCGGCGACCTTGCCGCTGCTGAGATCCATGTAGCGCAGCGTCTGGAACTCGCTACCGAGGTCGGACGTGAAATAAATGCCCTTGCCGTCGCCGGAGAAAACTGCGCTCTGCCGCGCGGCCTTCACTTTCGACGGCTCGATTTCTCTGAGCGCCCGGCTCTCGAGGTTGTAGGTATACAAATAGTTCTCGTTGACCGAGATGAATCGTGCGATCAGCAGCGACTTGCCGTCCGGCGACCAGTCGGCAAGTCCCCAGCCGGGGCTACCGGCTTCGTAGACGAGCTCCGGCAAGTGTCCGTCGATCGGGTCATCAATGTAGAAATCGGCGTCGGTACCGTTCTTCACAGTCCAGGTGAAGGCGACCTTCGTACCATCAGGAGACCAGGCCACATCGCCCGCGCGACCGCGGCCATCGGTCAGGCGCACCGGCACAGGGTCCGACGGATCGAGGTACTCGACCTGATAATTCTCATCGCCGCCGGAATCGCGCACATAGGCGATGCCCTGGCGCGCCCCGGTCGGCGACCATGCACCGCCGCCGATCGGCTCATCGAAGAAGGTGATCTGGCGGCGCGCGCCCATCGGCTGCTCCACCAGGTGCAACTGGTTGGTATTGCCGAAGCGCGTGCTGATCGTGATGTGACCGTCGGTCGTCCAGCCGACCAGGCTGGCATTGCGCGTGTGCTGGTAGCGGCGCATGCGCTCGATGAGTTCCGACGGGATCTCCGGGATGCCCTCGATGGCAAGGTTTCCACGGCTGACCCGTTCGACCTCGGCGGCGGTCGCGGTCAACGAGAACAGGACGGCGAAAAGGGCGAAGATTTTCATGCTCGGATTCTACCCGCCGGGCATGCGATCATGCGACGTCATGTCGGACCTCGCTGCCAAAATGACCGATTTCCGCGCCGGAATCACCGCGATCGATGTCGATTACGTGCGGCCGCGCGCGGCCGCCTCGCATCTGGTCATCGACAGCGGCCGGGCTGCCTTCGTGGACACCGGAACGACGCTTTCCTTGCCCAATCTGCTCGGCGCGCTCGCCGCAAAGAACGTGGACCCGGCCAACGTGGACTGGGTGCTCACAACCCACGTGCACCTCGATCATGCCGGTGGCGCGGGGGCGCTGATGCAGGCCCTGCCGAATGCGCGCTGCGCCGTGCATCCGCGCGGCGCGCGCCATCTCGCCGACCCCTCGAAGCTGATCGCGGGCTCGATCGCGGTCTATGGGGAAGAGCGGTACCGGAGCCTGTACGGCGACATCGTGCCGATTGCGGAATCGCGGATGTTCGTGCCGGAGGACGGCGCGCGCATCATGCTGGGCGCGCGCGAGTTCGAGCTGATCCACACGCCGGGCCATGCGCTGCATCATTATTGTGTCGTGGACCGCGACCACGAGCTGATCTTCTCGGGTGACACTTTCGGCGTCTCGTATCGGGACTTCGACATCGACGGTCGCGAGTTCATCATGCCGACCACGACACCGGTGCATTTCGATCCGGAGGCGCTGTGCAGTTCGGTGGACCGGCTGATGTCCTACCGCCCGCAGGCGATTTACCTGACCCACTATTCAGAAGTGCGGCAGCTCAGCAGGCTCGCACGTGAAATGAAAGACCGCGTGCGCGCATTCGCCGAGCTCGGCCGGCGCCATCACGGGACTCTCGATCGCAGTGCCCGCCTGCGCCGGGGCATGTACGCGATGCTCTCGGACTGGCTCGACGGTCACGGCTATCCGGGCGACGATGCCGAGCGGCACCGGCTGCTGGATGATGACATCGAACTCAATTGTCAGGGTGTCGAGGTCTGGCTGGACAGGAAATGACATGAACTCATTCAAGGCATTCCGCATCCACGAGCGCGAAGGCAGAATCGTGGCGGGCTTGGAGCAGATGACGACCGACGCGCTGACGCCCGGCGAGGTCGTGATCCGCGTCCGATATTCCAGTATCAACTATAAGGATGCGCTGGCGGCGACCGGCGCGGCCAGGATATTGCGCAAGTATCCGTTGAATGGCGGCATCGACCTTTCCGGCGAAGTCGTGAGTTCGGCCGATGCGCGCTATCAGCCGGGGCAGAAGGTACTCGTCACCGGCTGCGGTCTCAGCGAGAACGTGGACGGCGGCTATGCCGAATACGCGCGCATCGCCGGCGATTCGGTGGTGATCCTGCCACAAGGCATTGATCTGCAGCAGGCGATGGCGCTCGGCACGGCGGGCTTCACTGCGGCGCTCGCGATCCTGCGCATGGAAAACAATGGCCAGTCGCCGGCCAAGGGGCCGGTAGTCGTGACTGGTGCGACTGGCGGCGTCGGTTCGATCGCCGTGGATCTGCTCGCTGGCCGCGGCTACGAAGTCGTCGCAGTCAGCGGCAAGCCGGAAGGAGACGAGTACCTGAAATCCCTGGGTGCGACGCGCATCCTGCGCCGCCAGGAAATCGACACCGGCAAGCGGCCAATGGAAGCAGTGCAGTTCGCCGGCGCAATCGACAACGTTGGCGGGGAAATCCTGACGTGGCTGACGCGTACCGTGGATTTCTGGGGCAACATCGCGAGCATCGGCCTTGCCGCAAGCCCGACACTCGAAACGACCGTACTGCCATTCATCCTGCGCGGTATCAGCCTGCTCGGCATCACGTCCTCCTCGGCACCGCGCGAAGTGCGGCTCGAGGTCTGGAGGCGGCTCGCGAGCGACCTGCGGCCCAAGCATTTCGACCAGTTCGTGACCCGCACGATCGGCTTCGACCAGTTGCCGGCGGCGTTTGATGACTACATCAAAGGACGCGTGCTTGGGCGCACCGTCGTCAAGATCGCCTGACATGCGCGGCGATGTCCTGAAGGCCCGACTGGTCGCTGGTGCGCAGGAACTCGGCATCGCGCTCGATGGCGTGCAGGCCGCAGCGCTGATGCGCCTGATCGTGGAACTGCGCGATTGGAACACGCGCGTCAACCTGACCGCGATCACCGAGCCCACCGACATGGTGGACAAACACCTGCTCGATTCGCTGTCGATTCAGCCGCACCTGCATGGCAAGCGCATCGCCGATATCGGCACCGGCGCCGGCTTCCCGGGCCTGCCGCTCGCGATCGTCAATCCGCGCCGTGTTTTCACGCTGATCGAGGCGACCGGCAAGAAGGTGCAATTCGTCCGTCATGCGATCGAGGCGCTCGGCATCGAGAATGTGGAGGTTGTGCAGGCGCGTTCGGAGACCTGGCGTCCGCGCCCCGCATTCGACTGCGTGATCGCCCGCGCGCTTGGGAAACTGGCCGATTTCGTGCGTGTCGCCGGGCATCTGTGTGCGCGGGATGGCAGGATGCTTGCCATGAAGGGGCGTCACCCGACTGCCGAGATGGACGAACTGCCGCGCGGCTGGCGGGTACGGGCGCTGCACGACCTGAGCGTGCCGGGGCTTGCAGCTGCGCGCTGCGTTGTCGAGCTCGAGCGAGCCTGATGCGATGAACCGGATCATCGCAATCGCGAACCAGAAAGGCGGGGTCGGCAAGACGACTACCGCGGTCAATCTCGCGGCCTCGCTCGGGGTGACGAAGCGTCGCGTGCTGCTGGTCGATCTCGATCCACAGGGCAATGCGACGATGGGCTGCGGCGTGGATAAGCGTCTGCTCGAACGCGCCACGACGGATGTCCTGCTCGGTGACTGCAATGCAGCCGATGCGATCGTGACGATCGAGGGCGCCGGTTTTGACCTGCTGCCGTCCAACCAGGACCTGACCGCTGCCGAAGTGCGGCTCCTCACGATGCCGGCGGGTCGCGAGCACCGGCTCGAGAAAGCGCTCGAACCGGTGCGCGATCGCTACGATCACATCATTATCGACTGCCCGCCGGCGCTCAACATCCTGACGGTGAACGCGCTGACCGCCGCGGACTCGGTGCTGATTCCGATGCAGTGCGAGTACTACGCGCTGGAAGGGTTGTCAGGACTCATCAACACGATCGAGCAGATCCGCGACTCGGTGAATCCACGCCTGCAGGTCGAAGGGATACTACGCACCATGTTCGACCCGCGGAACAACCTGTCGAATGACGTTTCCGCGCAGCTCATCGAGCATTTCAGCGATCGCGTGTTCCGCACCATCATTCCGCGCAATGTGCGCCTCGCCGAGGCGCCCTCATTCGGCGTGCCGGCGATGCTGCACGACAAGGATTCGCGCGGCGCGCTCGCGTACCTGGCACTCGCCGGCGAGATGATCCGCCGCTCCGAAGACTAAAAAGGGACACTCCCTTTCGCGAAGGAGTACGTCCCCATTGGGCCGTCCCGGAAGTGGGATTCGGCTCGATTTGAGCGTCCCACGTGCGGGATGAACCGCTTGGTCAGGTATCCGTGGCGTTTCCATGAGAATGACTAGAAAGTACTTTAAATCAATACGTTATGCGGCATTCAAACGATTTGGCACGTTCCTTGCTCTATCTACTTCAGGAAGCGGCGCCGCCGCATCGAAATAGAGCGAGGAGAGAGCCATGACGAACCCGTACACACGCGACCACCGGACGATAGTCGCGGCGTTCGCGGCGATCGTAATCGTCGGACTGACGGGCCTGACCCTGGATCGCGGTCACGCGGGTGCGCTGCCTGCTGGCGTGATCGAAATCGGCGAACTCGAGAGCGTGATGGTCGGTGCCACGATCATCGCCGCCCTGCCGGCCGTCGAGGTGATCGGCAGCCGCGGCATGCAGCTCGCCGACATCGTTGCGGCCGATGCCGATTACCAGGGCTGAGGCAGTCGCGGCCGTGGGCCGTGATGAAGCGCCTGCCGACGTGCAATTGCTTCGCGCACTCATCGCAGTCGTGCTCGGCCTGGTGTTCGCAATCTGCATCCTGCGCCCGATCGTGGACGTCCCAAGCGTGTACACGCTGCTCCCGGAGCTGCGAGCCGTCGCCGGAGTCCCCTGCCTTGTCATCAGAATTTTCACCGGAGATTTCTGATGGATCGTCCGCGTATCGCGAAGGATTTCAGTTTCAAGCGCCAGAGACTCGCCTGGGTCGTCGGCGGCTTCATCGCGCTGTCCGGCGTCGCATTCGCCATTGCGCGGCTCGAGCCCGGCGCGCCATCGGTTGCGCGCGAGCAGCTCTATCTCGATGAAGTGAAGGAAGGCACGCTCGAACGGAAGGTGCGTGGCCCCGGCGTGCTGCAGCCGCGCGAAGCGCGCTGGCTCTCCACCCGCGTGGATGCGCGTGTCGATCGCGTGCTGGTGCGCGCGGGCGAGGCCGTCGAAGCCGACGCGATCATCGTCCAGCTCTCGAATCCGGAAGTGGAACGCGCGGCCGACGCCGCGACGCTCGAAGTGGCCGCCACACGCGCCGAATATGCCGCTGCGCGCCTGGAACTTGAAAGCCAGCGCCTCGACCGGCGCTCATCGCTCGCCGAGGCGCGTGCGACCGCCGAATCGGCGCGGCTCCAGGCCGTGGCCGAAGAGCGCGCGTTCATGCAAGGCGCCGTGTCCGAACTGCAATCCTCGCGCTCGAAGATCCTCGCGACCCAATTGGGTGAGCGCGCAGTGATAGAAGAGCAGCGCCTCGCGGCCCTCGACGCCGCGGTCGGCGCCCAGCTCGAAGCGCGCATGGCGCGCCTGCGTCAGCAGGAACGGGCGCTGGAAGAGCGCCGTCTCGCGGCCGATTCGCTTCAAGTGCGGGCTGGTATGGCGGGCGTCGTACAGAGCGTTCCCGTGCAGGAAGGCCAGCAGCTGGCGCCGGGCGCCAATGTCGCGCGTGTGGCCAAGCCCGGCGCGCTCTATGCGGAGCTGCGCATCCCGGAACTCGACGCCCGCGATCTCGCCCCCGGGCAGGCCGCCAGCATCGACATGCGCGACCGCCTGGTGCGCGGTCGTGTGGTGCGCGTGGACCCGACGGTCGTCGCCGGCGCTGTGCGCGTCGAGATCGACTTCGACGAATCGCTGCCTTCGCAGGCACGTGCCGATCTCTCGGTGGACGGGACGATTGCGATCGAGACCCTGAACAACGTGCGCTACGTGGGCCGGCCGGTCGGCGCGCAATCCGAGTCGGCCACGACCGTTTTCCGCGCGAAGCCAGGTGACAACGTCGCTGAACGTGTACCGGTGAAGTTTGGCAAGGCATCCGTGAATCAGATCGTCGTGCTCGAGGGTCTCGAACCCGGCGACATCGTGGCGCTTGCGGATACGACGCAATGGTCCGGCAAGGACCGACTGGTCATCGATTGAATCAACGGAGTAATGACAACATGCAGCAGCAAGCCATGATCCGGCTCGAAGGCGTGACCAAGGTGTTCTACACCGATGATCTCGAGACGCATGCCCTGGACGGCATTCACCTGGACGTCGGCAAGGGCGAGTTCCTGTCAATCTCCGGTCCCTCCGGCTGCGGTAAGTCCACGCTGCTCGCGATCCTCGGGCTCCTCGACACGCCGACTGAAGGCCGCTACCTGCTGGCCGGGGACGATGTCACTTCACTCACACCCGCCGCGCGCGCCAGGGTGCGGAACGAACGCATCGGCTTCATCTTCCAGGCCTTCAACCTGATCGGCGACCTGACGGTTTTCCAGAACGTGGAACTGCCGCTCACCTACCGCGCGAGCATGAGTTCGGACGAACGCCGCAAGGCGGCGCTGCATGCGCTCGAGCGCGTCGGCATGTCGCACCGCGTCAATCACCACCCGGCGCAGCTCTCGGGCGGCCAGCAGCAGCGCGTCGCGGTCGCCCGCGCGCTCGCGGGCAAGCCTTCGATCCTCCTGGCCGACGAGCCAACCGGAAACCTCGACTCCAGGAACGGCGAAGCGGCGATGAACCTGCTGCGCGAACTGCATCGCGAAGGCTCGACGATCTGCATGGTCACGCACGATCCGCGCTATGCCGATTATGCCGATCGCAAGGTGCAGCTCTTCGACGGCCGCGTCATCGACGAGAACACGCTGATCGATCTGTCATCGCGCCGCGTGGCGAAATCCTGAGGGGAAATTCATGCGCGGATTCATCGATGAAGTAAAGGCGGCGATCTCCGGTCTTGCGCGTGCGCCGGCATTCACAGCACTCGCCGTAGGCGTGCTGGGGCTCGGCCTTGCCGCGGTGATCTTCATGTACGGCGTGGCCGACACGGTGATGCTGAAGCCGGCGCCATACCCGAACTCCGAGCGGCTCTACACAATTGCGACGCTCGACGCGCAGATCGCGGACGACTACGACGATTCGATGACGCCGCAGGACTATCTGCTGATACGCGAAGCGCAGACGCAGTTCGAGGCCGTGGGTGCGGTTTATGTCGGCACGGCCTACCTGACAGGTGACGGTCAGGCCGAACGCTATGACGGCGGTTTCGCGGATGGATACATGTTTGACGTCGCCGGCGTCGCTCCCGAGCTCGGTCGCACCATCCTCCCGCGCGACACGAGCGAGGGTGCGGCGCCGGTGGTCGTGCTGAGCCACCAGCTCTGGAGCGAGCGATTCAATGCCGATCCGGCGGTCATCGGGCGCGTCGTCCGTGTGAATGGCCAATCTGCCGAGATCATCGGCGTCATGCCGGAAGGCTACAGCTTCCCGTCCTCGGCGGCGCTCTGGGTCGCGAATCAGCAGGATCCGGCGCGTGTCAGTCGGCTGGATGCAGTCGGCGTCAGTGTCTACGGGCGGCTGCGCCCCGACGGAAACGCCGACATCGCGCAGCAGGAACTGGCACCCGTTGCAGCGCGCGTCAAGTCGCGGGTGCCGCAGAAAATGTGGAACGGGCACTTCGAGATCGTGCCGTTTTCCGCGGGCTTCATGGGCGACGATACCGAGTTGATCTGGACGCTGCTCGTAGCGGTCGGTCTTGTGCTGCTGATCGCTTGCGCAAATGTTTCCAACCTGCTGCTGGCGCGTTCGGCCTATCGCTTGCGCGAAACGACGGTGCGCTCCGCGCTCGGCGCCTCCCGCGGCCGCCTGGTCGCGCATATGCTGGCAGAGGGGATTGTGATCAGCGCACTCGCGACGCTGTTTGGACTGCTATTGGCGTCCATTGCGCTCGACGCGTTCAGTATCGTGATGGAACGCACACAGGACGGCGCCCCGGCCTGGTGGGTTTTCGGGATCGACTTGCGCGTGACGCTATTCGCTGTGATGGCAGCGCTTTTCTCTACGCTGATCGCGGGACTTCCGGCTGCGCTGCGCGCCTCGCGGCCGGCGCTCGACGCGCTGTTGCGCGACGGTGGCCGCACCGGCACCGGCCTTGCGATCGGCAAGATCGCCTGGAGCCTGGTCGTGTTCGAAGTGGCGCTCGCCTGCCTGTTGCTGGGCACTTCTGCAATGATGACCAAGAGCATGCTGAAATCGACCAGCGGCGACATCGGCGTCGAGAGCGGCGACATCTTGACCGCGCGGGTTGGACTGACCGCGGGCACCTACATGGAGGAGGCGGAACAGATCCGCTTCTGGGAAAACCTGATCGAACGGATCCGCTCGCAGCCCGGCGTCAAGGCCGCGACCGTTGCAACCGCATTGCCGGGGATTGGCAGTAGCGATGGCTCGATTTCTGTCGAGGGCCGGGACTATGGCGCCACGAGCACGAAGCCCTTCGTGAGAGGCATCACGGCGAGCGCGTCGTATTTTGAAACCTTCCGGCTGACTGCCAGACAGGGCCGCCTGCTGGACAGCCGCGATGGGGCCGACTCCATGCCGACCATCGTCATCAACGAGACCATGGCGAAGGAAATGTGGCCCGACGGATCGCCAATCGGTGCGCGCATGCGCTTCGATTTCGACGAGGATGATCGCTGGAAAACCATCGTCGGCATCGTGCCCGACCTGGTGCATGACAACGATGGCAAGGTTGATATGGCGGCTTATGTCCCGGCGAGCCAGTCGCCGGAGCGATTCATGAGCATCGCGGTCCGCGGCGAGGGTGACCCACGGGCTCTGGCTGGCGGCATTCGCACCGCGCTCGCAGAGACTGATCCGGACCTTGCGCTCTACTGGGTTCGTACGCTTGACGAAAGCCGTGCGATCGCGACCGCGGGTTTCCGTATCATCGGGACGATGTTCGCGGTGTTTGCGGTCGTGGCGCTGGTGCTGGCAGCGGCCGGCCTGTTCGGCGTGCTCGCGTTCCATGTGGGTCAGCGCACCCGCGAGATCGGCGTGCGCCGCGCACTCGGCGCGGACAACCGCAACATCCTGAAGCTGATCATGCGCGCGAGCGGCATCCAGGTGCTGATCGGCATCGTCATCGGGATGGCGCTCCTGCCGGTGATGGGTCGTGGGCTCGGCGACGTCCTGGATGACGGCCCCTTTGATCCGGTTATCTACAGCCTGGTATTGCTGACCATGATCGTCGTGGCCGTGGCGGCAACCATGACGCCGACCGGGCGCGCCCTGCGGATCGATCCGGCGGCGGCATTGCGCTACGAGTGAGGCCCGTGCACGATCCCGCCTGATGCAACCGCGGATACTCATTGCGGATGACCAGGCCGACATTCTTTCGGCGCTGAAGCTCCTGCTCAAGCGCGAAGGTTTCGACGTCGCGACCGCGACCTCGCCCGCGGGCGTGCTGGATGTCGCCGCCCGCGAGCATCTGGACGTCGCGCTCCTGGACCTTAACTACTCGCGCGACACGACGTCGGGTGCGGAAGGCCTCGAGCTGGTGGACCAGCTCCGTAAGTTGCACCCCGAACTACCGGTCATCGTGATGACCGCCTGGGCGACCGTCGAGGTCGCCGTGCAGGCAATGCGCCGCGGCGCCAACGACTTCCTCGAAAAGCCCTGGAACAACCAGCGCCTTCTCTCCGTACTCGGCAACCAGGTGAAGCTCGCCGAAGCGCGCCAACGCGGCCGCCGGCTCGCCGATGAAAATGCGATCCTCCGCGCCCGCGACGGCGCGAAACTTATCGCAAGCTCCCGCCCGATGCAGGATGTCGTCCGTCTCGCGCGGCAGGTGGCACCCTCGGATGCAAGCGTGCTAATCACCGGCGAGCCCGGCACCGGCAAGAGCCTGCTCGCGCGGCTGATTCACGATTGGTCGCATCGTGCGGAGAAATCCTTCATTTCTGTCAACGCCGGCGGCCTGCCGGAGAGCGTATTTGAGAGCGAGATGTTCGGCCATGTGAAGGGCGCTTTCACCGATGCGAAGTCCGACCGGTCCGGGCGTTTCGAACTGGCGGATGGCGGCACGCTGTTCCTCGATGAGATCGGCAACGTGCCGCCAGCGCAGCAGGCAAGGCTCCTGCGCTCGCTCGTGACCGGCGAGTTCGTGCGAGTCGGTTCGTCGC
This sequence comes from Gammaproteobacteria bacterium, assembly GCA_031403675.1. Classification (GTDB taxonomy): domain Bacteria; phylum Pseudomonadota; class Gammaproteobacteria; order Steroidobacterales; family Steroidobacteraceae; genus SCUD01. The sequence goes on from JANNTO010000314.1 coordinate 12,392, forward strand.
GCACGCATCGCGCCGTTGTTCGCGTCGCCTCGGCGACCAAGGCCGATATGCAGGCGATGATCAGGGACTGTCGATTTAGCGAAGTCCTGCTGTTTCGG
>JANNTO010000315.1:0-4038 GCA_031403675.1 Gammaproteobacteria bacterium
GGCGTGATCTGCGCGCCCTGCTGGGCCGCCGCTGCGAGCGGCAGGACCAGGACGGTGAGCAGGATCATGCGGCTGATTCGATTCATGAGTCATTCCTCTGGAGGCAGGGCCTCACTCGGTTGCCTCCGCCGGCGGCGTCTGCTCCATTTCGTCGAGCGGCTGCAATTCCTGAACGACTGCGACCGGGTCGATGGAAAGCTGCTGGGTCTGGCCATTGCGATCGATCGTCAAGGTGACGGCCGAGCCCTGGCCGATACCACGAAGAATTTCGAGGCCGCGGTTCGGATCGTCGAGGGCGGCGCCATTGACCGCGCTGACCAGGTCGCCCGGCTGCAGACCGAGCCGCGCAAACTGACCGCGATCGCGGCCCGGGTAGACGCGATAGCCACGCAGCGATCCGCCGGCAAACACCGGTTGTGGCCGCAGCAGTTCATTGGCGGCGGACGGATCCTGCGCCATCAACTGCCGCACGCTGTCGGCCAGTGACGCGGGTGGTGCGCCGGCGCCCCCTGCGGATGCGCCCTGCATCGCGCCCGCACCACCGCTCAGGCGCGGCAGCATCAACGACTCGCGTGCACCGTTGCGATCGAGGATCACGCGATCGGGATAGATGGCAACCAGCTTCGCGCCGCCTGGCAGTGACACGCCGGCTGCGTACACGCGCGCGGCCTGGGCGCTCGCGCCGATGATTGCCCAGCCGATGGTGGGATCCGGACCGGCGAGCGTCCCGGCAAGCGTCAGATTCGCCGAAGTCGCCGGCGCTGCAGACGGGTCGCCTTGCAGGCTCGCAAGGCCAAACAGATGAGCATTGACGATTGCCGGCAGATCGACCGCGGTTGTCTGGGCAACGTCGACCGTTGGCAACACCGCCGATTCCGGCCCGGCGGAACCCAGGGTGCGCCAGAGCAACGCGGCCAGCTGGGCGGCGATCACGATCACGAACGCGAGTGTCGCCAGCGACGGTCCCGCCGCTGCCAAACCGGCCCCTGCTCCGCCCGTGGGACGACGCAGTGGCGCAACGATTCGATCGACTAGCTGCATGCGCTCCTGTGCCAGGCGCGAGGGCCTGAAACCGCAACATGATACGGGTTGGCGGCTGAAGGCCACAAGCCGCACCAAGGTGGAAACCGAAGTAACGGCGGGCACTTGTGCGACACTTCTCAAATAGGGTTCCAATAATGCAGCGCACTGCTGCCGGTTTATGCCGGTCACTTGTGCGGCCACCGGCCGAACCCTATAAATTAACTGGCGGTGCGGATCGGCGGCAGCCGCGGGAGCAGCAGGTGGGTGGCGACGAGGAACGTGAGAGCGGGCAGGGCGGCCTCCACCTGGTGGTCGAGGAGGCGCAACCGCAGCTGCGCAAACCGCCGCTGTACCAGGTGGTGTTGCTGAACGACGACTACACGCCGATGGAGTTCGTGGTCGACGTGCTGGAGCGGATCTTCAGTCTCGACCGAACACGTGCGACGCGCGTCATGCTTGAGGTACATACCCGTGGTAAAGGAGTCTGCGGCGTGTTCACATTCGAGATCGCGGAGACCAAGGTGGCGCAGGTGATGACCTACTCAAGACAGCACCAGCATCCGTTGCTGTGCACGATGGAGGAGACCTGATTGCTCTCGAGTGAACTCGAATACTGTCTGAATGAGGCCTACCAGAAGGCCCGCGACGCACGGCATGAGTACATGACCGTGGAGCACCTGCTGTTGTCGATTCTCGATGCACCGCGAGTTCGCGAAATTCTCAAGTCCTGTGGCGCCGATCTCGCGCGCCTGCAGGTCGATCTGCAGAAATTCATCGACGAGACGACACCCGCACTGCCGGCCGACGACGATCGCGAGGTGCAGCCGACGCTCGGATTCCAGCGGGTCCTGCAGCGCGCCGTATTCAACGTGCAGTCGAGCGGCAGGAAGGAGGTGACAGTTGCAAATATCCTGGTCGCCATCTTCAGCGAGAAGCAGTCGCATGCGGCCTACCTGCTGTCGCTGCAGGATGTCGCCCGCCTCGACGTGGTCAATTTCATTTCGCACGGCCTGCCGTCCAGCGCCGAAGGGCGCGAGACGCCGCGCGAGGACGGCATCGCAACGGAACGCGAAGCGGCCGAAGACAGCAGCGCCGCAGCACTCGAGAAGTACACGGTCAACCTCAATGCCCAGGCCATTGCCGGCCGGGTGGATCCGCTGATTGGGCGCCAGCTCGAGGTGCAGCGCACCATCGAGATTCTGTGCCGCCGGCGCAAGAACAATCCGCTTTATGTCGGTGAGGCCGGGGTCGGCAAGACGGCGATTGCGGAGGGGCTCGCGCGGCTGGTAGTCGAGAAAAAAGTGCCCGAGGTACTGGCCGACTGCACCATCTACGCGCTCGACATGGGCGCGCTGATTGCCGGCACCAAGTACCGCGGCGATTTCGAGAAGCGCCTGAAAAGCGTCGTCTCCGAACTCAAGAAGCGCCCCGGCGCGATCCTGTTCATCGACGAGATCCATACCGTGATCGGCGCGGGCGCTGCCTCCGGGGGCGTGATGGATGCCTCGAACCTGATCAAACCGGTGCTTGCGAATGGTGAATTGCGTTGCATCGGCTCGACGACCTACCAGGAATATCGCGGCATCTTCGAAAAGGACCATGCGCTGGCCCGGCGTTTCCAGAAAATCGACGTGGTCGAGCCGAGCGTCGCTGAGACGATCGAGATCCTGCGCGGCCTGAAGACGCGCTTTGAGGAGCACCACGGCGTGAGTTACGCCGACGATGCGCTGGTCGCAGCCGCCGAGCTTGCGGAGCGGCACATCAATGACCGCCACCTGCCGGACAAGGCCATCGATGTGGTCGACGAGGCGGGCGCATCGTTGCGCCTGAAGCCCGCAGCCGAGCGCGAGGCGACCGTGACAGTCGCGCACATCGAGGCGGTCGTGGCGCGCATCGCGCGCATTCCGCCGCGCAACGTGTCGAGTTCGGACCGCGAAGTGCTCGCCAATCTGCAACGCAATCTGAAGCTCGTGATCTTCGGCCAGGATGCTGCGATCGATGCGCTCGCCGCCGCGATCAAGATGTCCCGCGCCGGGCTTGGCAACGATCGCCGTCCGGTTGGCAGCTTCCTGTTCGCCGGCCCAACCGGAGTCGGCAAGACCGAAGTGACGCGCCAGCTCGCGATCGCGCTCGGCGTCGAGTTCCTGCGCTTCGACATGTCGGAGTACATGGAGCGGCACACGGTGTCGCGATTGATCGGCGCGCCGCCCGGTTACGTGGGCTTCGACCAGGGCGGCCTGCTGACCGAATCGGTGGCCAAGCAGCCGCATTGCGTGTTGCTGCTGGATGAAATCGAGAAAGCGCATCCCGATGTCTTCAACCTGCTGCTACAGGTCATGGACCACGGCACGCTGACGGACAACAATGGCCGCAAGGCGGATTTCCGTCACGTCATCATCGTGATGACCACGAATGCCGGCGCGGTCGAGATGAACCGGGCAAGCATCGGCTTCACGCAACAGGATCATGCGCCGGACGGCATGGAAGCCGTGCGCCGCATCTTTGCGCCGGAGTTCCGCAACCGGCTCGACGCCATCATCCAGTTTGCGCCGCTCGACCCACCGACCATCGAACGCGTGGTGGACAAGCTGCTGATCGAGGTCGAAGCACAGCTCGAGCAGAAAGGGGTCGCGCTGTCAGTGGATGAAGCGGCGCGCCGCTGGATCGCGGCGCGCGGCTACGACCCCAAGATGGGGGCGCGGCCGATGGCTCGGGTGCTGCAGGAACACGTCAAGCGGCCGCTCGCGGAGGAACTGCTGTTTGGCCGGTTGGCCGGCGGTGGCAGCGTGCTGGTCTCGTTGGCCGCGGATGGCGCAGGACTCGCGCTCGACATCCGGCCGGCCAGGTCGCCGGAACTGCTCGGGCAGGATTGAGAAAGAGGGGACATCCCCTTTTCCCCCTTTTCCGAGAAAAGGGGATGTCCCCCTCTTTCCCCTCTTTCTCAGCGCGCGCGATAGATGATGCGGCCCTTCGACAGGTCGTAGGGCGTCAGTTCGACGGTGACGGTGTCGCCGG
>JANNTO010000316.1:0-9819 GCA_031403675.1 Gammaproteobacteria bacterium
TGCGGCACAACGAGGACCAGCTGGACTGGCAGGTCGCATTGGTCGGCGCCGCCGTTGAAAGCTGGTTGTAACGGTAGGAGAACGATGCGTCCGCGGGCCGGCCGGCCGCGACCGGATCGGTCCAGACGTCATCGAAAATCACGTCGACCGATGGCCGCAGCGCGGCACAATCCGTCTGGCAGCTGATGCGGGCCCTGGTCTCCGCCATCGTCTCGCCTTGGTTGGCGAACAGGGCGGGACTGGTGTTCGGAAACGGCTGACCAGTGGTCGGTGCGCCGGCATTGACCGAAGCAAACAGATCGCCGCGGCCGTGCGAAATCGCCGGCGGCGCAGCGACCTGCGCACCCGCGGGCACGTGGCAGCCGTTGCAGGTCAGCACTTCGCCCGCGCGCAGCTGCATCCAGTTTAGATGGCGCGGCGTGATGCGCCGCCCGTTGGCATCGAGCACGCCGATCGCGAATGCCACACCGGCGGGAATCTTGACCTGGACCGAGCCGTCCGGCTCGATCGGCGCGTAGCCCAGGATTTCGCGCATACCGACGCCGGAGGCACCGAATGCGGTGGCGCGGAAATCCCGCACTTCGTCATCGGGCAGGCCGACGGCTTTTTCGATGCGCAGGAATCGGGCGGGGCGCTCATCCGCGGTGGTCTGCGCCGGATCACGCAGCGCCGCAATGCTGCCCGGCGCGACATCCACGCCATCCAGGTCATAAACGCTCTTGATATTCAGGATGCCGACGTTCTCCACTGCCGGGCCCAGAACCGGGTCGTAATCGACGCCGGGCACCGCATCGAGGATCACGGCCGGCAATGGCGTGCGCGGCGCCAGCGAAATCACCTCGGAATAGCGCAACCCCTCGGTGGGCTGCAGGATCGGCCGCTGGGTCAGGTCGCGCGGATCGTAAAGCCATACGCCATATAAAGGTGGGGCCGCGAGCAGCGCCGCGTTGGCCAGATTGGCCGGCGTACAAGGCAAGGTGCGCCCGGCAGCATCGTTCAGGCGGCACAGGGTCCAGCTCGTCAGCAACCGGCCGGTGCCGTCCCTGAGCGGGAACACCGACGCATAGCGGCCGCCCGGCGAGAGACCCGGGTCGGTGCGCACGTCATTGATGGAGAGCCGCGTCTGCGCGGGGCCTGGGAGCCCGGCATCGGCAAGCGTCGTCTGCTGGATCTCGACGAATGCCGCGGTGTCGACCCGAGCCGGATCGCCGCCGAGCTCGGTGCCATTGAATGGCCGCAGCAATGCGACGATGGTTCCATCCTCCGCCGGGCGCGGCGCGAGGAACTGCACGGCCGTCGTGCCGGTGCCCGTGGCATGGCTGTTGGCGCCGTACAGCAACTGCAGATTGCTGCCGTCGGGATTGACTGTGTACAGGTGGATCGAACTGCCGCTGGCATTCTCCCAGCGGCTGAACACGATGCGGCCGTCGTCGAGCACGGACGGATCGAGGTCGTGGCTCTGGTTGAACGAGATCTGGCGGATACCGGTGCCGTCGTCATTCATCACGTGCAGCACGTAGGCGTGCTCGTTGCGGTCCTCATCCTGGGCCGCGAACTGCGGCTTGCCTTCGTCGATCAGCACCGCCTTGGACTGGCGCTGGCGCGTGGATGAAAACACGATGCGCCCATCCGGCAGGTAGTGCGGCGCGACGTCGTTCCCTTCTTCCGCGACGGTGTCGGAGGTAATCACACGACGCAGCACGTCGGTCGTGCGCTCGTACTCCCAGATGTTCCAGGTGGGCTGCTCGCTCTCGTCCGCGCCGGGAATCAGCGGCATGCGCATCGCGAATACCAGGCGATTGCCGTCATAGGACCCATCCACGTCGCGCACGCTCCACAGCCCGCCGGTCACCGCACCGGTGATGTTGCGCTCCGGCACATCGGGCGCCGCACGGTCGCGCAGCCACAGGTCCGATCCTTCCTGCACAGTGCCGAGCTCGCGCACGTCGATATCATCGAGGTCCGCAGGCAGAGGCACGGGGCCCTTGACGTAGGCGACCGGGATGTCGAGCACCACCGGATCAGGTGACTGGCCGCCGATATTGATGTCGCCATCGTGTCCTGTGGCACAACCGGCGAGCGCGACTACCGCGAGTGACCATAACAACGATTGTGGATTCGTGACACGCATCTCAATTCTCTCCAGTCCTGACAGCCAGTTCTTCACCACAGAATGCAGGTGAACAACTGCATCACGGACCCCAAGACCCGGGTGGGTTTCCCTAGATACACGGCAAAAGCGCGTAAGTCGGCTAGTCACGGTTTGGAGCGTACCCCGGCTGGCGTCGTGGGTGAATGTCGCTGTTAGGAGACATTACCCGGTCTGAAACCCATCGATATATTCGACCGCAGCCTCGAAAGCTGTGAGTGACTGGAGCACGGAAATGCCCTTTTGGCCAAGCCATGTCGGTTCGATCGTGAAGCGCGTCACCGCTGTTGTGGCGATCGCGACATTCGCCGTTGCTGCGCAGGCCGGGCCGCGCGAGCAGGCGAAGCGGATGCACGATCGCATCGCCGGCGTGCCGCCTTCGGACACTGTGCTTGGCGCGATGGCAACCGAAATCGCGGCGGGACGCACGCAAGCCGCCGCGTTGATGGCGATGAATCACCCGGCGTTCTACGCGGTGACGCTGAAGAACCTCGTGACGCCCTGGACCAACCGCGACCAGACGGTGTTCGCCCCGCTCAACGACTACACCGCGACCGTGATCGGCATAGTGCGTGATGACGTGCCGTTCAATGAAGTCCTGTCGGGCGACATCCTCTACGTCGGCAACGCCGGCGGTTTGCCGGCGGTGTCGGCGACCAGCAACAACCATTACGAGCAACTCGAGACGCAGGGCATCGACCTGCGCACCGGTTTGCAGCGCACCACGCAGTCGGGTGTCTATGGCACGCCGCCCGCCGCGACCGCGGGTGTGATGACAACGCGCGCCGCGGCGCAATCGTTTTTCGTAGCCGGAACCAACCGCGCGATGTTCCGCTTCACGCTGCTGAATCACATGTGCCGCGATCTCGAAGAAGTCCAGGACACGTCGCGACCGCCGGATCTCATCCGCCAGGATGTCAGCCGCAGTCCGGGCGGCGATGCACGTCTGTTCCTGAACGGCTGCGTCGGCTGCCACTCGGGCATGGACCCGATGACGCAGGCATTCGCGTATTACACGTTCGACGATACCCAGGGCCGCATGCTCTACACCGGCGGCTCGGTGCAGCCGAAATACTTCAACAACGACACGACCTTTGCGTTCGGCTTCCGGACGCCGGACGACCAGTGGGAGAACCGCTGGCGCCGCGGGCAGAACGCGTTGCTTGGCTGGGATTCGGCATTGCCGGGCACCGGCGCGGGCGCGAAGTCGCTCGGCCAGGAATTCGGTGCGAGCGACGCCTTCGCATCCTGCCAGGTCGAGAAAGTATTCCGAACGGTCTGTCTGCGCTCGCCGGTCGATGCGACTGACCGCGGCCAGATCGGCTCGATGACCAGCACATTCCGCGCGAGCGGCTACCGGCTCAAGCAGGTTTTCGCTGATGCCGCCACTTATTGCATGGGCGACTGAGGGGCAGCCGATGAATCGCAGCGTCAACTTCCGGATGCGAATCCTCACCGTCTTGTCGCCGGTGCTGCTGGCGCTCGCCCTCGCGGGCTGCGGCGGCGGCGCCTCGACCGCCCAGAATCCGATCACCTCGCCACCGCCGCCGGCTGGATACTCGGGCCCGCCGCCGGTCAGCCAGGACGTGCAGTCCTTCAAGCTCAATGTCTGGGACAACCTGCAGGCCAGCAATCGTTGCGGCACTTGCCATGGCACGGGCGGCCAGGTACCGAGCTTCGTGCGCAGTGACAACATCAATTTCGCCTACGAAGCAGCGAACGGGGTCGTGGACCTCGGCAATCCTTCGGCTTCGATGATGGTCACCAAAGTTGGCGGCGGTCACAATTGCTGGCTCGCGGCCAATTCGGCCTGCGCCGACCAGCTCACCGTCTGGATCCGCAATTGGGCGGGCGACATTCTCGGCGGCACGCGCAACATTACGTTGCAACCGCCGCCGTTGCGCGATGTCGGCGCCAGCAAGTCGTTCCCGACCAGCTCGGCGCTGTTTGGCTCGACGGTTTATCCGTTGCTGACGCAGTACTGCTCGCGCTGCCATTCGTCGGCCGCGACGACTCCGCAATCGCCGTTCTTTGCCGAGGCCGACGTGGACGTCGCTTATGCGGCGGTGCGGGCCAAGATCAATCTCGACACACCGGCTCAGTCACGCCTGGTCCTGCGTCTGCGCGAAGAGTTCCACAATTGCTGGACCGATTGCGGCACCAGCGCCAACATCATGCAGTCCGCGGTGCAGTCATTTGCCAATGGCGTGCCGGTCACGCAGGTGGATGCGAACCTCGTGTTGTCGAAGGCCCTGACGCTTTACGACGGCACGGTTGCGAGCGGCGGCAATCGCTACGACAACGCCGCGATTGCGCTCTATGAATTCAAGACCGGCACCGGCACGGTCGCCTATGACACTTCGGGCGTGGAACCCTCGCTCAACCTGACGCTGTCCGGCGCCGCGACCTGGGTCGGTGGCTGGGGCATCGACTTGCGGGGCGGCAAGGCGCAGGGCACGACCGCGGCATCACGGAAGCTGCACGACCTGATCCGCGCGACCGGCGAATACTCGATCGAAGCCTGGGTCGCGCCGGCCAACGTGGTGCAGGAAAATTCCTACATCGTGAGCTATTCGGGTGGCACGTCGGTGCGGAACTTCACCCTCGGCCAGACGATGTACAACTACGATTTCATGAATCGCAGTACCACCACGAACGGCAATGGCGCGCCCGCGCTGTCGACGCCGAACGCGAACGAGGTGTTGCAGGCGACACTGCAGCACGTCGTTGCGACCTACAGCGCGGTCGACGGGCGGCGCATCTACGTCAATGGCGAACTCGCCACCGGGCCGGACCCGGTGACGGCGGGTCTGCTGACGGACTGGAACGACACCTTTGCGCTGGTGCTCGGCAATGAGGTTTCGAATGACCGCACCTGGCAGGGCGTCTTGCGCATGGTTGTGATCCACAGCCGGGTACTGAACCAGGCGCAGATCCAGCAGAACTTCGATGCAGGCGTCGGCGAACGCTTCTACATGCTGTTCTCGGTCGCGCACCTGATCAACGTACCGCAGAGCTACCTGCTGTTCGAGGCCAGTCAGTTCGACAGCTATTCGTACCTGTTCAACAAGCCGGCGTTCATCAGCCTCGACGGCGCCCAGGATCCGGACCAGATCCGAATCCGCGGCGTACGCATCGGCCTCAATGGCGCCGAGGCACGCGTCGGCCAGGCGTATGTGCCGCTCGATCGCACTGTCACCGCGGCGGTCTACGAGCCGACCACCGGCTTCGGGCTGTCGGGCATTGGTACGGTGGTTGCGCTCGACAAGGGCCCGGCTGCGGACGAATTCTTCCTGACCTTCGAACAGATCGGTTCGAACACGCACGTCGTCGTCGAACCGCCACCGACTCCGTTGCCAGCGCCGCCCAATGGCATTCCGGCGTCGCAGGTCGGGCTGCGCACATTCGAGGAACTCTCGGCATCGATGTCCGAGATGACCGGAGTGCCGACCACCACCACCAACGTCGCGGATACCTACAACCGCTTGCGCGAGCAGCTGCCGACGGTCGAGAACATCGAGGGCTTCCTGTCTTCGCATCAGGTCGGCACGGCGCAGCTCGCAATCGAGTACTGCAATTCGTTGGTGGATGACGCCGGCCTGCGCTCGGCGTACTTCCCGGGCTTCAATTTCGCCGCATCGGCTGCGACTGCGTTCGATACGCCGGCTGAGCGGGCACTGATCACGGGCCCGTTGGTCGCGCGCGCGGTTGGAACCGGCATTGCGACCCAGCCTTCGTCGGCCGAGATCAGCGCCGAAGTGGACGCGCTGATCGGGCGGCTCGCCGCCTGCGGCGGAAGCTGCGCCGCGGATCGGACTTTCGTGATCGTCAAGTCGGCATGTTCGGCGGTGGTCGGCAGCGCCAGCACGCTGCTGCAATGAGGTGCTTGCAACGATGAAGAGAAAATCCCGCCGCGGCGCACTGCATCCCGACACGCCGCTGTATCAGCAGAACCATCCGCGGCCGGTCACGCGCCGCCAGTTCGTCGCCCAGGGCTTCATGAGTGGCGCGGCGACCGTCATTGCGCCCACAATCTTCGGATTGTTCGCCAACCCGCGTGCTGCGCAGGCGGCGCTGTCATCCGACCTCGAGGCCCTCAAGCAGAGCTGCGGCATCGCGGTGGCCGGCGCGGGCAAGATTCCGTTCATCTGCATCGACCTCGCGGGTGGAGCCAACATGGTCGGCTCGAACGTGCTGGTCGGCGCCCAGGGTGGGCAGCGCGACTTCCTGTCGGTGGCCGGCTATGGCCGGCTCGGCCTGCCGGGCGACATGGTGCCGAATGCGCCGAACCCGGGCAGCCCGACCAATGATTTCATCCAGAGCGCGCTTGGCCTGGCATTCCATTCCGACAGCGCGTTCGTGCGCGGGATACTGGAACGGGTCAGCATCACGACGGCAGCGGCAACCAACGGCGCGGTGATTCCGGCGCGTTCCGAGAACGACACCGGCAACAACCCGCACAACCCGATGTATGGCATCTATCGTGCCGGCGCCGACGGCGAGCTGCTGACGTTGATCGGCTCGCAGAGTTCGGAGTCGGGCGGCAATTCGATGGCGCCGGCGATGATGGTCGATCCGTCTGTGCGGCCGACCAAGGTGGACCGGACCAGCGACGTCACGGGGCTGGTCGATACCGGCAAGCTGGTCGGCCTGCTTGACCAGGACGATGCGGTGCGCGTGATGGAATCCATCCAGCGCCTGTCGGACGACAAACTCGCACGCGTAAGCACCGGCGTCACCCGCGACGCGGTGATCAAGGACCTGGTGCGCTGCAACTACGTCAAGGCGGCGGACTTGACCGATCGCTACGGCGACCCGTCCGCGCTCAATCCCGAACTCGATGGGGACATCGTCGGGCCGGCCGGCATCTTCACGCAGCAGGAATTCGACAACGATGCGGAATTCCGCAAGACCGCCGCGGTCATGAAGCTGGTGATCAACGGCTACGCGGGCGCGGGCACGATCACGATGGGCGGTTACGACTACCACGGCCAAGGCCGTGCGACCGGCGAACTGCGCGACCTGCGCGCGGGCCGTTGCATGGGCGCCTGTCTCGAATACGCCGCGCGGCGCGGCGTGCCGCTGATGCTTTATGTGTTCAGCGACGGTTCGCTATCGGCGGACGGCGTTGCCGACAACTCAGTGAACGGGCGCGGCAAGTTCGACTGGAGCAGCGACAACCAGCAGACCGCCGCGTCCTTCTTCCTGGTCTACAACCCGGTGGGCAGGGCCCAGTTGTATACCGGAGACAACCGGCCACCCGAGCAGCACCAGCAGATCGGCTGGTTCCGGCGCGATGCCTCGGTGGAGACCGCCTCCACACCGGCAGCCAACAACGTCAACCTGCTGGCCGAGACCGTGATCCTGAATTACATGGCATTGCACGGCGAGCAAGGCCAGTTCGGCACGCGTTTCCCGGGTCACGGACTGGGATCGGCTTCACTTCAGGACAGCCTCATCGCCTTCAATCAGATCGTCAACGGAACCATTGTGTGACGTACGACGAGACCGCCGGCCCCGGCTGAATAAACATATACCAAGCCGGCCGCACCGGCGTTATGTTACACGGGCCGACCTCCAGGAGTGCCATCCAGCGCCGACCTCAGGCGCTGCCGACAGGGACGAAATGGACGACTTCAATGATCGCCGCCGTCCGGCTGCGCGTCTCGCCTTGGGTGCGGCGCTCGCCTCACTGACACTCGCCGTCGCTGCGTCCGATGCGCCGGTCGCGCCGGATTTCGCATTGCGTTCCATGTCCGGCGCCAATTATCGCCTGTCAGAGCACCGCGGCGAAGTCGTGGCACTGGTGTTCTGGGCCAGCTGGTGCGGTGATTGCCGGCGGGAACTGGAACGATTTGAACGACTGCGGCGGACCTACGGCAACGTGGGTTTCGTCGTGCTCGGCGTCAGCCTCGACCAGGAGCCTGCGGCGGCGCAGGCGCTCGCCGGGGCAGCCGGCATCGGCTATCCGGTGCTGTCCGATACCGGCAAGGAAGTCAGCAAGGCGTACCGGGTGGACGACCTGCCGTTGATCGTGCTGATCGACCGGCATGGCGTCGTCCGGGCGCGACACGACGCGCTCGACGAGCGCGAAGAGCGTGGCCTAATGGTGAGTTTGCGCGACCTTATCGACGAATAACGGGAAACGGGACATGAGAACTGCGATGAAGGCGATGCTGGTGAAGCTCTCGATGATGTTGGCGATGGCGCCGGCCCTCGCCGAGGACGTCGCGCCGCCGGTGGCCGACCGCTCGGCGCTCGACGCCGAGGTACAGGAATTGCGGCGCGAAGTCGTCGACCTCAATCGCGACCTGTTCATGCTCGAGGAAGACCTGTTGTTTCCGGCGAGCACGCAGATCGCGGTGTTCGTCTCGATGGATGTCGGCACGTTTTTTGCGCTCGACTCGGTGCAGATCAAGGTGGACGACAAGGAAGTCGCCAACTACCTCTATACCGCGCGCGAACTCGAGGCACTCAAGCGCGGCGGGGTGCATCGCATCTGGCTCGGAAACCTGAAGGCCGGCGAGCACGAAATCGTCGCGTTCTTCACCGGTCAGGGCACGCATGAGCGCGACTACAAGCGCGGCGCGACGCTGGCGGTCGAAAAGGGCGTCGGCGCCAAGTACGTCGAACTCCGGATCAGCGACCGCCTGCGGAAGCTGCAGCCGGAATTCGTCGTGCGAGTGTGGGAGTGAAGTCTTGGCAGGGCGGCTGACAGTCGTCCTGATTGCGCTCGGTGCCTGTGCCACGCCAGTGGCGCAAGCGGCACCGGCGGCGAATGGGCCGGATCCGGACGGATTGCCCCCCGTCAAGGTGCAGGACCTGCACTACGGCGATGTGCTGTTCCACTTCTATGGCCGCGACCACTTCGATGCGCTGGTCCGCGTTTCCGCCTACCGCGAGCAGGGTCATCTGGCGGCGCATGCCCGCGATGCCGAGCTGCTGCGCGGCGGACTCTATCTGTCGCTGGGTCAGCACCGGGAGGCACGCGAGATCTTCGAGCGCCTGCTCGCCGATGCGGCGACGCCACCGGCCGTGCGTGATCGCGCCTGGTTCTATCTCGGCAAGGTGCTCTACGCGAGCGGCCTGTTCGAGCAATCGGAGCAAGCCCTGCGCCAGACCGCGGGCGGCAGCCTGCCGCTTGCGCTCGAGTCCGAACGCAGGTTGTTGCTGGCTCAGGGCTACATGTATCGGGGACTGTTCGACCGGGCCATCGCCGAACTCGACGGCTGGCAAGGCCCTGATGAGTGGACCGCGTATGGACGATTCAACCTGGGTGTCGCGCTGGTGCGTGCCGGTCGTGGTGACAGCGGCCACGCGATGCTGGACCAGGTCGGGTTGATGCAGACGAAGGACGCTGAACTGCTGGCGTTGCGCGACAAGGCAAATCTCGCGCTTGGCTATGCATTGCTGCAGGCCGGCCGCCCGGATGCCGCACGACTCGCCCTCGACCGCGTGCGCCTGCAGGGTTCGCAGGCAAACAAGGCCCTGCTGGGCGCAGGCTGGGCGGATGCGGCAGGCGGGGCCCACCAGCAGGCACTGGCGCCATGGCTCGAGCTGCACGGACGCAACCTGCTCGACGCCGCGGTGCAGGAATCCTATCTGGCAGTTCCCTATGCCTATGCCGAGCTCGGCGCCATCGGGGAAGCGGTGCAGTACTACGAACAGGC
>JANNTO010000317.1:0-2727 GCA_031403675.1 Gammaproteobacteria bacterium
ATCTTGAGTCGAGCGTCACGGAACGGCTTCAGCTGGGCCTCGCTGCCCGTTTCGAGGACTACAGCGATTTCGGCAGCTCGGTCAATGGCAAGCTGTCGGCTCGTTATGAGATCACACCGACATTTGCCTTGCGTGCGACGGTCGGCACCGGTTTTCGTGCGCCATCGCTGACCCAGGCGTTCTTCCGCGGCTCGACGACCAGTTTTGGAACCGGCGGCCAGCTCGAGGAGGTCCTCAATCTGCCGACTGACGATCCGATTGCAGTGCTGCTTGGCGCGCAGGAACTCGATGCGGAGAAGTCCGTCAGCTACAACCTCGGGTTTGTGCTGCGGACCGATGCCGGTTTCCGCCTGACGGTCGACTTCTACCGCGTCGATATCGACGACCGGATTACCTTGTCCGAGCGAATCGGTGGGCAGGACGTGACTGATTTCATCGATGCATCGCTGGGTATTCCGAACGTGCTGGGCGTGAGGTTCTTCACGAATGCGGTCGACACGCAGACGGATGGCTTCGACGTCATCGCGGAGTACGGATTCGCGCTTGGCAACGGCGATCTTGCGTTGAGTGCGGCCTACAACAGGACCGAAACGGATGTCGTTAGAGTGGACCCGAATCCGCCGGAGCTCGATGCGCTGGGTGTCGGCAACGTGCTGTTCGGCGTCGAAGAACGCAATACGCTGGAGACCGCGGCTCCCGAGGACAAGTTGATCCTGACCGGGCATTGGACCAGCGAACGTTGGTCAATCCTGTCCCGGGCCACGCGTTACGGCGAGGCAACACGGGTGTTCAATTTCGGCGGCGGATTCGAGCCGGAACAGACCTATGGCGCCGAATGGGGCGTGGATCTGGATGTCGAGTTTCGCGTGAACCAGGCGTTCGCGGTCGCGCTGGGTGCCAATAACATTCTCGACGAGTATCCCGATCTGTCGAGCTCCGATATCAACTACTTCGGTAATTTGCCCTACGACGTGCTGCAGCCGATCACATTCAATGGTGCGTACTACTACCTGAGGACGACCTACAGCTTCTGATTGCCGGGTCGCGTTGGACGCGCTGTTGTTTTACATCGGCGGGCGAATGTCGAGAAAGCTTGTGACCTGCTCGTAGGCGAGCGCAAGTTCGAGTACGCGCTGGTCCTCGCCGAATGGGCCAAGCAGTTGCATGCCCATGGGGCGGCCGTGGCGATCAAACCCCACCGGCACATTGACGACCGGCAGGCCGGCGAGCGTGCCACCGATGACCACTTCCATCCAGCGGTGGTACGTATCCATGTCGCGATCGTTGATCCTGGACGGCCAATGCACACCCTTCGAGAACGGAAACACCTGTGCTGTTGACAAAGCGAGGAAATCGTAATCCTCGAATAGCCTTCCGAGCGCACGAAACCAGTCGGCGCGGGCAGTGCCGGCCGCGTACACGCGTTCGGCGGTGAGACCGAGCGAGCCTTCGACTTCGAACACCACTTCCGGCTTCAACCGCTTGCGCCTGGCGGAATCGTCGTACAGCGGCCGTGCCCAGTTCGCCGACCAGTGCCGCAAGGTCAGCCAGGAATCCCACAGGCGTGGCATCGGGTAGTCCGGCGCACAAGGCTCGACGATCGAACCGTTACGCGCCAATATTTGCAGCGCACTCTCACAAAGCTCGAGGATTCCCGGCTCCATTTCAAGATAGCCGGAATAGTTGCCCAGCCAGCCGACCTTCACGTTTCTCAATGGAAGTGCAGCGAAACGCGCGGCAGGCGGCAGGGTATCGCGGAGCGACAAGGGACTCATCGGATGCCTGCCGGCCATGGTGCACAGCAACCGGAATGTGTCCTCGGAATTGCGGCCCATTGGGCCGTCGGTCGCGAGTTGCTGGTAGAAGAGTTCGCCACCCGGATCCGGCACCCGCCCCTGCGTCGGCCGAAAGCCGATGATGTTGTTGAATGCGCCCGGATTCCGCAACGACCCCATCATGTCGCTGCCATCTGCAACCGGAAGCATGTGCGTGGCAAGTCCACAGGCTGCGCCACCGCTGCTGCCGCCGGCCGTCAATGCGGCGTCGTATGCGCAGCCGGTAGCGCCGAACACCGGGTTGTAAGATTGCGAGCCGAATCCGAACTCCGGAGTGTTTGTCTTGCCGATGAAGATTGGGCCTTCTCTCCGGATACGCGCGATGGCGAAATCATCGTCGGTCGCAATTGTCCCGGCAAAGAGCGGTGAACCGTAGCTGGTTGGCAGACCTTTGACGTTTGCAAGGTCCTTCGCCGCGTGCGGCATGCCGTGCATCCAGCCGCGCACTTTGCCCTGTTCGAGTTCCCGGTCCGCGATATCGGCCTGCATCAACAACTCATCGCTATCGACGTGGCTGACGATGGCGTTGTACACCGAGTTGTAGCGTTCGATGCGCGCAAGGTACGCCTGCATCACCTCACGGCAACTGACCTTGCGCAGCCGGATCGCGACCGACAACTGCGTTGCCGTCATGGCGGTGACGTCGGACGGCAACTCGCTGGCCTTGAGTGCGGCAAACGGCGGCATGACGAGCGCCAGGCCAAGACCAGAGCCTGCGCCGATGAATTCGCGTCTATTCATTTCAGGCTCTCAGCAGCTTCTCGACCTGGGAGGCGAGCGCGATCAGCTCGCGCTTGGTCGCGGCACGCTGCGCCGGTGTCAGCGTCGCGTCGAGTTCGACGACCAGCGCGCTGAAGCTGTCGCGGCTCGCAGCGACGGCGATGCGGAATTG
>JANNTO010000318.1:0-5204 GCA_031403675.1 Gammaproteobacteria bacterium
ACGGCCACCATCATGAGCACTGCGCCGTAAAGCGGCCCATCGATGACTCCTGCCGCGAGTCCGAGCGAAGCGAACGTGCCTGGCCTTGTTAGGTTGCGCCATTTGGTTTTGTACCCGGCATTTGATTAAAGAAATTGTTACAACGCACTAAAACTTGCTCTATTGATTTTGCACGAAATACTTCAGTGTGTATACGCTCACAGTCTTGTGATACACATTCAATGGCAGTTTTCTCCCAGAGCAACTTGCACGGCCATGTTTTTAAAACTTTGGATAAGGGCGCTGACGTTTTGTGTGAGCGTAGTCTTTCTTCGATGTTTGTGGCAAAACCAAGCTTGAACCTATTTGGATCATGTTCTGGTTCTAATTGAATTAAATAAAATACACCGCCTAAATTTTCTTGGTTTGAATTTAACTCGGATAGATTTGACTTTTCACCAATATGAGAGCGGACGGATTCAAAACTTTCTGGTGTGATGTAGGCGATTTTTTGGCCTTTGGCTCCACTACTTTTTTGCAGAATGCGCTCAATTTTTAAGCGAGTTAGAACTTTAAAAAGATGCTTGTCATTTATGCCAAGTGATTTGGCAGCATCTTTGACTGAGATAAGCTCGCTATTCATGCTTAAGCAACCTAACGTCCACGCCCACTGGCGCGCGCCAAGGGGCGATCATAAATGTGCGGCGCCTCGCGCGCGTCCGTGTGGGGCGTGCTGTTAAGCCGCATTGCAACGCAATTCCTTCGGCACTTCTTCTAATACCCGGAGGCCATAAAACCCAACAGCATCAATCCAATGAAAAAGAACACGATCCCTATAATGACTCTGCCTGAGAGTTTAAGGTTCTGCGGCCGTCTAGTAGGTCTGAGTAGACCTTGCTTTGCAAATAACAAAGCTGCAACAGCAATTGACACGTAGCCAAGAGCAGCCCATAGGGCCCGCTCACCGCGCGCGTACTTCGGACCCCCCAAACCCTTACTGCCGCCTAAGATCAGGATCTCATCGTTGAAATACCCGAAAAGCGCATAGGCGATGAGAAGGACGCCTGCCAGAATGCAGAAGTTGCGTCGAGTTGCGAACTTCCTCATTCGCCCATCTTCTGGATCGGATGGAGCGTTGCCCTTTATTTCCACGGCGTCACTCTAACGGGTCGTGCGGCTTAACGTCCGGGTTCAGGCGCGCGCCGCTTGCGGCGCGTCGTCCTGCAAGCCGTTGTTCGGTGGCGCACGCATTCGAACAACACCGTCACGAGTGACTGGTCTTGGCCAACTTCGGACATTTGCGGCCACTTCCTATTCGATCACTTGGTCCGCACGTATTAGCACGGACTGCGGAATCGTGAGGCCGAGAGCTTTCGCCGTCTTGAGATTGATGAAGAGGTAGTACTGCGTCGGTTGCTCGATCGGCAGGTCGCTAGGCTTGGCGCCCTTGAAGATCCGGTCCACGAAGCGCGCGACGACCCGGAAGCTGTTTTCCGGGCTCGGCCCGTACGACATCAACCCTCCTGCCTGGACGTAGGCCCCGGTCTCATACATCGCAGGTATCCGGCGCATCTCGGCAAAGTCGATCACACGTTTACGGTTGAGAAAGGTGAGCGCGTCTGCGACCAGAAACAGCGCGTCCGGCCGCTCGCGCGTCATGGCATCGAACGCGGTCGCGAAGTCATTGGGTTCGCGAACGCCAAGCGGCTGGACAATCACGTCGAGCACCCGTGCGGCGTTGTCGATGTCGCGGTAGCGGACTGTCATGCCATGATCGTCGGCGTTCCAGAGAATGGAGATCCGCTTGGCCTTCGGCACCGCTTCCTTGAGGATTTGCATCCGCTTTGCGCTGAGGGTGCCCGCATCGTCGCTCAAGCCAGTGACATTGCCACCCGGACGCGCAAGGCTCGCGACGACGCCGGTGGCCACGGCGTCCCCGGCCGGTCCTCCCATGATGATCGGGATACTCGTGGTCGCCTTCTTGGCCGCCGCTGTTGCGGTCCACCCCAGCGTCACGATCACGTCCACCTTAAGCTTGACCAGCTCGTCCGCAAAGTCGGGAAGCCGCTCCAGCTTGGCGTCGGCCCATCGTCCCGTATAGGCGACATTTTTTCCTTCGACGTACCCGAGCTCTGCCAGAGCCTGCCGAAGCAGTGCGGGCAGAGCTTTGTCTGGAGGGACGCCGCCGCCCGCGAGCAATCCGAGGCGATAGATCTTTCCTGCTGGCTGCGGGAGAACGGCGAGCGGCACGGTGACGAGTGCAACGAACGCGAATACGCTGTCACGCCTGTTCATCGGATTTCCCTTAAGTTGCCACGACAAAGCGTTGGCGCCGGGATCAGTAGGCGAACTGCCCAGTCAATCCAAGTCGCGCGTTAGTCTACGCTCAAGCGTCCGCTATTGAGAGGCGCCAACGGCTGCTCTGGGTCGAAAGCAGTCACCCCCGTGCTGTGATCGTGCCACCGAACGTAATGTGAACTTCCGAATTGGAAGCTAATTAGACACTGGACCGCCTCAGCCTGTCATCCGCCCCTCTGGATCAGGCGTTTAGCCTACTGTATGTATTCACACTACCCTGTTTCTTCGTCTCAATGAGGCAGATATCAGGGGAGATAGGCGGCTTGGGGAGGGGAAATGTCCACGGAATCAAACGGGTCAGGCGGAAAGCCGGACACCGGGATAGGCCGCCCGCGCCTGCTGCAGCGTGTGCACGAGGCGATTCGCGTGCGTCACTACAGCCGGCGCACGGAGGAAGCGTATGTGCACTGGATCAAGCGGCTGATCTATTTCCACGGCAAGCGCCACCCGGAGACGATGGGCGAGGCGGAGGTGACGGCGTTCCTCAATCATCTCGCGGTTGACCGGCATGTCGCGGCGGCGACGCAGAACCAGGCGCTGTCGGCAATCCTGTTCCTGTATCGCGAGGTGATGGGTCGCGAGCTGCCCTGGTTGGACGGGGTGCAGCGGCCCTCGCGCCCACCCCGCGTACCCGTGGTGCTCACGCGCGCGGAGGTGGGCCGTCTGCTCTCGGGGATGACGGGGACGCGGTGGTTGATCGCGAGCCTGCTTTACGGCGCGGGTCTGCGGGTGATGGAGGGACTGCGGCTGCGAGTGAAAGACGTGGACCTTTCGTACCGCCAGGTACTGGTGCGCGACGGCAAGGGCGAGAAGGACCGCGTCACGATGCTGCCGGAAAAGCTGGTCGAGCCGGTGCGCGGCCATCTGGAGCGGGTCAGGCTCCTTCACGCGCGGGACCTGCGCGAGGGTTACGGCGATGTGCATCTGCCTTATGCGCTCGCGCGCAAGTATCCGCGTGCCGGGCGCGAATGGCACTGGCAATACATTTTCCCGTCGCAGCACCGCTCGCCGGATCCAGATGATGGCGTGGTGCGCCGCCATCACCTGTACGACTCCGTTCCGCAGCGCGCGATCAAGGAGGCCTCGCGAGCGGCGGGCATCGCCAAGCCGGTGAGCTGCCACACATTGCGCCACTCCTTCGCCACGCACTTGCTGGAGGGCGGCTACGACATCCGCACGGTGCAGGAACTGCTGGGTCACTCGGATGTGTCTACAACGATGATCTACACGCACGTCCTCAATAAGGGCGGCCGCGGCGTGGCGAGCCCGCTTGATCGGATCGAGCAACCGGAGGCTGCGTATGGACGCGCTTGAACGCATTTCGGATCGCATCCTGGTGCTGCGCGGCGTGCGAGTGATCCTCGACGCCGATCTGGCGCTGCTCTATGGCGTCGAAACGCGGCGTTTGAACGAGCAGGTCAAACGCAACCGGGGCCGGTTCCCGCCGGAGTTCATGTTTCGGATGACAAATCATGAGCTTGCGGCTTTGATGTCGCAAATTGCGACTTCAAAGCGCGGCCGGGGCAGCACGCGCGATCGAGGTGTCGGTCTTCGTGGTACGCGCGTTCGTGCAGATGCGCGAGGCGCTCGCGGTTCATAAAGAAATCAGCAAGCGTCTGGATGACCTGGAGCGCAAGGTCGGAACGCATGACCGCGCCATCGGGCAGATCCTCGACGCGATCCGGCAGTTGACGCAGCCGCTTGATAACCCGAAACGTCGCCGCATCGGACTCCTGTAGCGAAATTCCATCTACGGGATAAGTATGCCGCGCGCGCGCCGCTTACAATTACGTCCCATGAGCCTGCCCTTTTCCTGGAAGAATCCCTACGCCTGGCCGCGCAAGCCGCTGCTGGCGAAAAACGTCGTCGCCACCTCGCAGCCGCTCGCCGCGCAGGCCGGGGTTGCGATGCTCGCCGCCGGCGGCAGCGCGGTGGATGCGATCCTCGCCACGGCGATCACGCTGACGCTCGTGGAACCGGTGTCGAACGGCATCGGGTCGGACGCCTACGCCATCGTCTGGGACGGAAAAAAGCTGCACGGCCTGAACGCCTCGGGCCGCTCGCCCGCGGGCTGGACGCCGGAATTCTTCGGCGGGGGTAGCGGGAAAAATGCGGCGGTTCCCGTGCGCGGCTGGAATTCGGTGAGCGTGCCGGGCTGTGTTTCGGCCTGGGTCGAGCTGCACGCGAAGTTCGGCAAGCTGCCCTTCGAGCGCCTGTTCGAGCCGGCGATCCGCTACGGGCGCGAGGGCTTCATGGTGTCGCCGACCATCGCCGGGCAGTGGGCGGCGCAGGTAAATGAACTCAAAGTGCAGCCGGGATTTGCCGAGGCCTTCATGCCGGGCGGCCGGCCGCCGGCGGTGGGAGAAGTGTTCAGGTTTCCCGACCACGCGGCAACGCTGGAAAAAATCGCCGCCAGCAAGGGCGCCGCGTTCTACCGCGGCGAGCTGGCGGAAAAAACAGAGGCCTTCGCGATAAAGCACAATGCCGCGATGCGCGTCTCCGACCTGGCGGCGCACAAGTGCGACTGGGTCGGCACGCTGCAGCAGGACTACCGTGGCTACACGATCCACGAAATTCCGCCCAACGGGCAGGGCATCGTCGCGCTGATCGCGCTCGGCATCCTCGAGCACTTCGACCTGGCCTCGCTGCCGGTGGATTCGGCGGACAGCGTCCACCTGCAGATCGAGGCGGTGAAACTCGCCTTCGCCGACGCGCAGGCCTATGTTGCAGATATTGATTACATGCCTTTCCCGCCGGAGCGGCTGTTAAGCAGGGAATATCTCAGGGAAAGATCGAAACTCATCGACAGGAAGAAGGCCCAGCCCTTCGCGGCCGGCAAGCCGCCCAGCGGCGGCACCGTGTACCTC
>JANNTO010000319.1:0-12206 GCA_031403675.1 Gammaproteobacteria bacterium
AACCCCCTCGGGACGGCGCACCTTCGGGTCGCCGTCCTTTTTTTCGCACTGCCGCAGTGGAAAACCCTTATACCGCAGTGCGTTATCGCACTGCGGCATGATCCGGTAGACTTAGGCCATGACCAAAGAGCGCCTGATCAAGAAGTACGCCAACCGGCGGCTTTACGACGCCTCGATCAGCAAGCATGTGACCCTCGAGGACATTCGCGACCTGATCGTGCGGGGCGAGAAGATCCGCGTCGTTGAGGACAAGACCGGTGAGGACATCACCCGGCTGATCCTGCTGCAGGTGATCGCCGAACAGGAACAGTTCGGCAAGCCGATCCTGACGACCCAGTTGCTCGAATCGATCATCCGCTACTACGGCGGCCCGATGCAGGATTTCATGGCGGGCTATCTCGAGCAGAGTGTCACGGCATTCATGCGCCAGCAGGAAAGTGTCCAGCAGCAGATTTCGCAGATGCTGACGAGTGCACCGCCGCCGCTGAATGCGATGGCCGACCTGACCCGTCAGAACGTGGATCTGTGGAAACGCATGCAGGAAGGCATGCTGGCGATGATGGTCCCGCCACGGAAGGCGAGTGACGCGAATAAGCCCGACGAACCGCCCACCTCCGACGAAACCTCTGCGGCCTGAGAAGAGGGGACAAAACCCATTACTAAAAGGGTGATGTACCCGCATGTCAGGCGCTTCGGCTGAGCGCCGTCGCGTGTTCCCACGCGAGCATCGCGCGCTTGCGCTCCACTCCCCAACGATATCCGCCGAGTTCGCCGTCGCGCCGCAAGACGCGGTGGCACGGGATCAGCCACGCAATCGGATTTGCGCCGACCGCCTGACCGACGGCCCGACTGGCGCCCGCCTGGCCGATCGCCGCTGCGATCTCTGAGTAACTGGTCGGGCCGCGCCCGCCGAGATCCAGCAGCGCCTGCCAGACCTTGACCTGGAAATTGGTGCCAGTCGGCGCAAGCGTGATGCGGCCCTTGCGCTCGACAAAGATCTGCCGCGCGAGCGCGGCAATCGCACGGTCGTCGCGTTCATATGCGGCGCGCGGCCAACGCTGTTTCAGAGCGGACATTGCCGCGGTTTCACTGCGGTCCGCGAACGCCAGGTGCACGAGCCCGCGTGGCGATAGTGCCGCGTGCACCCTGCCGAATGGCGACTGCGCAAATCCATGGCGCAATGCGACGCCGGCGCCGCCTTCCTTGTATTCGCCCGGTGTCACCGCCTCAAAGCTGACAAACAGATCATGCAGACGGCCTCCACCTGACAGTCCCGCCGCCCAGGCTGCCGCAAGCACCGAACCACGATCGTCGAGTTCACCCTTGGCCACCGACAGGGCGACGGTGCGCAGATAGCGCGTCGGCGACAGGCCAGCCCAACGGCGGAACTCGCGCGAGAAATGGAAAACACTGAGACCCGCGACCTGCGCGAGTTCATCGAGATCCGGCTGGCGCGCGTGATGACGGTCGATGTGCGCAATCACCCGCTCGATGCGGCGATAGCTGGCGGATTCATTTGACACTGCCTGGATCATGTTGCTCACGTGCTGAGCTGCTGTTCGGTGGGCGCCAGATTGCGGCCGCACCGCTTGCACGGCAACCCGGATCTTGCTGTCGATTCAGTCATCCTTGCGGCGTTTGCCGAATAGGTCGCCAGCCGCCAGCGTGCCGGTTTCGTCAAACGGAATCGATCGCAACAGGCCCAGCCGTGTCGACAGCTTGCCCTTGAGCCGATAGCCGATTTCCGCGCGTGATTTGCGATCGCCACCGGCGATCTTCAGCAACGCGGCGGCAGCGTTTGCGGTCACGATCATGTCGAATTCGGCCTCGCCCATGGCTGGCACGGTGAATTCGCGCGCCGAAACGCCATGGGCGAATGGTTCGTCGGCCAGTTCAACGTCGACCACCAGCCCGTTGACCGGCAACTCGATGTTGTTCGGATTGCGCACCAGCATCCGCACTTCAAGACGCTGTTCGAACACGCTGGCCTCCAGCGCGCGCATGCTGACAAATGAAATCCCCGGGGTCTCAAGCTGGGTGCCGAGGCCCACGCAGGCGCAGGTCCCCGCCAGGCAGATCCAGATCAGCAACAGCTTCTTCATAATGGGTCCAGACCTCGTTAGCTTGACTACTACTAAGTTAGTAGTATTATTCAATTAATAGTGCTACTAAACAGGTAAGCATTCGTGGAGCCAAGTACCGCTTTGCCAGACAGCGACCCCGCTCGGGACGAGCAGGAGCGACTGTCGCAGAAATTCCAGCGCGAACTCAATGCCGGGCTCGTCGGACTGGTTTTGCTCGCAGTGCTGGAACAGGCAGAAGAAGACCTCTACGGCTATCAGATCGCCAAGCGTCTGCAGGACCTCGCGAATGGCAGTGCGCCCGTCAAGCAGGGTGCGCTATATCCGGTGCTGCGCCAACTTTCGGCCAATGGGCTGCTGGCGAGTCGCATCGTGCCGTCTTACGCTGGCCCGCCGCGCCGTTACTACCGTATCACCGAGTCGGGGCGCGGCACCCTCGCTGAGTGGCGCGGCATCTGGCGCAACACGCGTGATTTTGTCGACGGGTTTATGGAATCGAACGGAGCAACTTCATGAACGACAGGACGGCCCCACGCTCGATCGAGCAGTACCTCACGGACTTGCGCGCGGCGCTCGCAGGGGAAGACCCGGCGCTGGTGCAGGATGCGTTGTATGACGCGGAAGAATATCTGCGCGCGGAAGTCGCGGCACATCCGCAACAAAAAGAGGCCGATACGCTCGAGCTCATCGCGAGCACCTACGGCGCACCTGAGGAGGTCGCCGAGGCCTACCGTACGACCGAGAAACAGGTGCGCACCGCACTGGCGCCGCCGCCGCGCAAACCCTCGCGCACCGCACTCGGACGCTTCTTCGGTGTCTATAGCGATTCACGTACCTGGACTGCGCTCTTTTTCATGCTCCTGTCGCTCGTCACCGGCATCTTCTATTTCACGATGACAGTCACCGGCCTGTCGATGTCGGCCGGATTGTTCGCGTTGATCATCGGCATTCCGTTCTTCCTGCTGTTCGTCGGGTTCACTCGCGTGCTGGCGCTCGCCGAAGGCCGCCTGGTCGAAGGTCTGCTCGGCCAGCGCATGCCGCGCCGACCGGTGTACCCGACCCAGGGCATGCCGATTTTCGAGCGCATCAAGGCCATGCTGATGGATCGTCGCACCTGGACGACCATGTTCTACTTCCTGCTGATGCTACCGCTCGGCATCTTCTATTTCGTGATTGCGGTGGTTGGCATCAGCGTCAGTCTCGGGCTGGTGGGCGGCTCGATTGCCGGCCTGCTGCTCGAGACCGGCATCGGTTCGGGCGGCATCAACCTCGACAACGAGATCTACTTTGCACCGTCGCCGCTGCTCGCGCCGCTGGTGCTGATTTTCGGCGTTTTGCTGCTGACGGCCGTGATGCACCTGGTACGCGGCATCGGCCGCGGCCATGGCACACTCGCCAAACACCTGCTGGTCGCGCGCGTCGATGCCGCCTGAGGAAATACCTTGATCGTCATTGCAGCCGCACTCTTCCCGCTGCTGCTCGAATTGCCGACCGCCGCACCGCCAACCGCGATTCCGGTGAATCGCTGCCTGCCCGACGCTGCGGGATTCCTGTCGATGCGCCTGCGCGGCAGCATCGAGGAGGAAATCCGCTGGCTCGAACCGGAACTCGATTGCACCGGCATGTCGCGTCCCGATGGACGCGGGTTACGCCTCCGGTTCGCCGGGCCGCTCGCCGACGGCGGCACGCTGGCAGTGGTATTTGCCGCGCCGGAACTCGGCATGGGCGTGTCAGGACGCGGCGTACCGGTCAACGTCACGCTGCTCGACGAAGCCGGCCAGCACATTTACGGCACCATGGGCGAGAGCCGCTGCAGCTTCGATTCAGTCGACCAGCAACCCTTGCCGGAGACCCCTCTCCCGCCGCTCAGCTTCCGGGTCAGCGCCCGCGGATTCTGCACGGTGCCGGCCCGCGCGGTGGATGGCGACGGCTCCATTCTTCTGACTCGATTCGAATTCGCAGGGCTGGTGACGTTTCGGCCAGACGATGGCGCCGTCCCTGACCCGGTACCGGCTGCTCAATGAAACGCGTACTCCTCCTGTTGGCGCTCGCCTGCATCTGCGCCGCGCAGGCCAAGGGGCTCGCCCCGCGCCCGCCCCCGACGCTGGCCGGCCTGCCACGATCCGAAGTTCAGGTGCTGACCGCCCGCGGCCCGCATCTCTTCAAGGTGTGGATCGCCGATAATGACCCGAGTCGGCAACAAGGCCTTATGTTTATCAAGGACTTGCCAGCGGACCAGGGCATGCTGTTCCTGTTCGACCGGCCGGGCTTCATGGCCTTCTGGATGAAAAACACCTACCTGTCGCTCGATCTGGTGTTCATCGCCCGGGATGGAATCGTCGTCAACGTTGCCCAGAACGCCACCCCGCTGTCGGAACAGCTCATCGAGTCAGCCGCACCCGTCACGGGCGTTCTGGAGCTGGTAGCCGGCACGGCCGCGCGAATTGGGCTCAGCGCCGGTGACCGCATCAGCCATCCGGCTTTTGCAGTGCAGAAGCCGCAGTAGCGACCCCCAACAGCCGGTTTCGCGACTGTTGCAAGGACGCCACTGCCCTATTGTTGCCTCATAACAACAGAATCCTCGAAATCCTGATTTAAGGCGAATTCTCGACACGGGAATGGCCGTTTTCTGTGGCAGACCGGGCCACCAGCGGCTGTCGCGTAGCGTTGCTTTTTCGTCAGCAAGCTTTGCTTTTCCAAAATTGCGGGTCTATGATCGCCGCCTACCACTCCGAACCGTTCGGAGTCTTTTGTATAGCCGCAAGGGGATACTGATGGCCAACCGCACAATTGCACGAGCTGTTCGCACTGCGCTGATTTCAGCCGGTACGATTGGCGCCGTGTTGCAAGCCGCGCCGATTTCCGCGCAGGAGCAACTTGGCGAGATTACGGTCACTGGGTCGCGCATCGTCCGCAGGGACTTTACGTCGAACAGTCCGATCACGACTTTCCCCGCCGAGCAGGTGGTCCGCAACGCGGATGTCACGCTCGACACCTTCCTGAACACCTTGCCGCAGGTCAGCCCTGCGGGAACCACGACTTCGAATAACCCCGGTAACGGCGGCCAGTCGAACGTCGATCTGGGTCTCGGCGCCAACCGCAACCTCGTGCTGCTGGATGGCCGCAGGGCGATGCCGTCGGCCAGCGACCTGAGCGTCGACATCAACACGATTCCGCAGGCGATGATCGAGAGCATCGAAATCGTCAGGGGCGGTGCGAGCGCAGTGTACGGCGCCGACGCCGTGACCGGTGCAGTCAACTTCAAGTTGAAGCGCGACTTCGAGGGCGCGGATATCCGCTACAGCTTCTCGAACAGCACCGAGGAATGGGATGCGCAGGAGTGGCTGTTGTCGGCCGTGCTCGGCGGTAACTTCGCCGAAGGACGCGGCAACGCGATCATCGGTTTCGATTACGCCAATCGCGAGGGCATGATCAAGAGTCAGCGCCCGTTCTCCGCGAATGCGACTTCGACGACGTCCTTCCTGCCGGAAGGCAACTACATCCCTTCGAGCAACGGGCCGTCTCAGGCCTGCCTCGATACCATCTTTGGTGGCGGCACCCTGGCCGGTTGCGGCACCGGGGCCTTCCCGGGCTATGGCATTGCGGGTTACACCGCCGGCGATGCCAGGACCACGACCCTTGGTTTCAATACGGATGGAACGCTCTACTCGCGCGGCATCTTCAACAGCCCGCTCGACGTGGAGAATTTCCGCTATCCAATTGACTGCCTCGTGGTCAACTGCAACTTCTATCCCGACTTCCACTCGTACAACTTCGATGCGGTCAACATCCTGACGCTGCCGCTCGAGCGCCGCTCGTTCATGAGCAAGCTGAACTATGAGTTCGAAGGCGGCGTGGAGGTGTTCGGCCGGGTAGGCTGGACCGAATACGGTTCCAACACCGCACTGGCGCCGACGCCATTCCCGACCGTGACGACGCGTGCGCCCGGTATTTCGAGTCCGACCCAGGCTTCATCGTCCTTGGTCAGCTCGATTGCTGCGGGCGATCCGATCAACGGTTCGATTGCCAACGCCCTGATCGTGCCGGTCACGAACCCGTGGATTCCGGCCGATTTCGCCGCACTGCTGGCATCACGTACCGGTAACAACGCCAACCTGCGCGGCTCTGGCGCCACCGAACCGTTCCTGATGCGCCAGCGTTCAATCAGCGCCGGTCTGCGCACTTCGGAATATACGAACACCGTCGTCCAGTACATGATCGGCGCCAAGGGTCCAATCGGCGAAAACTGGGGCTGGGAAGTTTCCTACTCCGAGGGCTACACCGAGATCGACCAGAAGCAGACCGGTAACCTGGATACCAACCGGTTGCTGGAACTGGCTGCCGATCCTGGCGGCGGCGTGGCACGCTGCGGCCCGACCGGTTTCAACATCTTCGGCCGCAATCCGCTGTCGCCCGCGTGCGTGGCTTATCTGACGGTTGCCAGCTCGCTTTCGACGGATTTTTCGCAGCAGATCGCTGAGGGTATCGTCACCGGCGACCTCTTCGATATGCCGGCCGGCCCGTTGTCGGTCGCGATCGGTGTGCAAGGCCGGTATTTCGAGTACGAGCTCGATCCGGGTCCGTCCGCAGGGCCGATTTCGGGCTTCAACGCCCAGACCCCGTCACAGGGCAAGAACAGCTTCGAGGACGTTTTCTTCGAGGCGCTGGTTCCGCTCGTGAAGGACGCGCCGGGCGCCCAGTCCTTGGAACTGAACTTCGGCTATCGCAGCTCGACCGCGGAATTCGAGGATCTCGTCCAGGGCGTCACCAGCCCATCTGACAGCAGCGACGCCTACTTCGCGGGACTGAACTGGGAGTTGAACGACACCTGGCGCTTCCGCGGCGGATTCCAGCGCGCAGTCCGGGCGCCGAACTTCGGCGAGTTGTTCGATGGAGGCGGCTCGGCACCTCAGTACTTCGACCCCTGCTCGGTGACCTCCGAGGCTCGTACCGGTTCGGACGCGGCTGCGATCCGGACGCTGTGCTTGAACGCAGGCGGTAACGGGGGTGTCAGTCTGGCGAACATCGACATCTATGTGCAGACACCGGGCAACCAGATCAGCATCACGACCGCGGGAAACACGGGGCTGCAGCCTGAAGAGGCGGACACTTACAACGTCGGTGTCATTTTCTCCTCACCCTGGAGCGGAATGCTGGAGGACATGCAGGTGTCGTTGGATTACTCAGTCATCAAGCTGAACAATCCGATCCTGACGCCGGCACCGAATGTCATCGTCGCGGCCTGCTACAACTACTACGGGACCAACCCGACGTTCAATCCCCTGGACCCGAACTGCCAGGCCATCATCCGCTTCGGTGGAGACATCATCTTCCTGTCGAACCCGCTCTCGGGCGACGGGCTCTATCCGGGCGTGAATGGCGGCGAAATCAATGGCGAGAGCCTGGACATGCAGCTCAGCTGGGGCTTCCCGGTCTGGAAGGGCGACCTGCGTAACAACCTGCTGTGGGTGCACAACCTGAAGGCCAAGACGCAGGAGGCCGATAGCCTCCCGTCCCTGGATTACTCAGGCACTGTGACTTTCTTCGGGGCGGGGCTTGGATCCAGTAATCCGGAAGACAAGATCAACCTGAGCAGCGTTTACACGATCGGCGACTGGGCGATCGACACCCGGGCCCGCTGGATCGCCGGCATGAACAACCGCGCCGGGGCGATCTTCCCGGGCGAGACCAGCTTCACCGGTACGAGTTCGGTCACGTACTTTGACCTCGGCGTGTCCTGGAAGACCGAGTTCCTGGGCGGCGAAACGCAGTTGCGCGTTGGCGTCAACAACGTCGGCGACGAGCAGCCGCCGGAATACGCACCGAACGTGCAGTCTGGCACCGAGTCGTCGCTGTACGACGTCATCGGCCGCCGCTTCTTCGGCCAGGTCATCGTGAAGTTCTGAGCCTGACTTGTTGAGGTGTTAGTCACCGGGGGCGGCAAGCGATTGCCGCCCCCTTTTTCTTGGCAAGCCGTGATCGGAGGAACGGGCAGGCCCTAGCTTGGTCTACCTCAGAAATGCTGCGGTTCCTTATTACAGCGCTCATGGTGGCGGCCGGCAGCCTGGCGCCACCACTGGCTGTCTCAGAGCAGCAACCGGAGCCCCGGCTTGCTGCGCATGACGAGTTTCGAGCTTTATCCGCTGCCGGCCGGTATACCGACGCTTTGCCTTACGCGCAGCAAGTGGTCGCGCTAGCGGATGCCAGCAGCGGAGCGGACCTGCCAGCCGCTCTCAATGAGCTGGCCCGTACCCAATTCCAGCTGGGCGATCTTGCCGGCGCCGAGGCGAGCTATCTGCGCTCGCTGGTGTTGCTGGAGAATTCGCAGGGAATATCTTCCCCGCGTTTTATCGCGCCGCTCGCGGGGCTCGCAGCGGTCTACGCCGCACAGAAGCGCCATGAGCAGGCCATCGCTTTCTATCGCCAGGCGCTCGCCGTCAGTCGTCGGGCGCTCGGCCTGTTCAATCCGGCGCAGACCGAGCTGCTGGAGGCGCTGACTTCCAGCTACATGGCACTCGACAATTATGCCGAGGCCGAGGCGGCGCGCCGCTACATCGTGCAGATCGGCGTAAGAAATTACGGCGCGGAAGACCCGCGGATCCTGCCCGCCCTGTGGCAGCTCGGGCGCTGGTACGAATCCGCGTTCAACTACGTTTCGGCAAGGCTGGTGTACGCGCGCATCTACCATCTTGCCCGCAAGGAAAGCGGCGACAACAACCCGGAGGCGATCGACGCACAGCTTGCCATCGGCCGGGTGTACCGGTTGCAGTTTGCGGACGATCCGGAGTCTGCTGCCAGTCGCTACGCGCCTGTCAACCAGGTGACGCAGACCACCCGATCGGGAGTCCCGTGGTTGATACAGCGGGACTTCGCGGGTACCCCCCGGTTGGACCGCGATGGCCAAAAAGCCCTTGAGAGGGCGCTCGGCATTCTCGAGCAGCAGACCGATCCGCCTGCCGAACTGATGATTCGCACCCTGCTTGCGCTCGGCGACTGGTTCATGGCGGGGCGACAATCGGACGTGGCTTTGCAGCACTACACTCGGGTCGCGACCATCCTTGCGGACCGCGCCGGGGACGGTGAGGCGGGTCCTTTTGTCGCGCCGCGCCTGGTGGTGTTGCACCCACCGCCGGGTTCGGTGACCCACCGCTTGACGCCACGCGCGCAAGTGATGGTCCGCCAGGCCAGTTTCACATTGACCGTGACTGACCGTGGCGAAACCCGTGACGTCGTGCTGACCCACAGCGACATGTCGAGCATGCAGGCCTTCCAGTTGCAACAGGCGCTCCAGAAAGCGTTGTACAGCCCGCGATTCGAGGACGGCCGCCCGGTCGCGACCCCTGGCGTTGCGGTCACAAGTCAGTGGTTTGAATTGCTACCTCCCAAGCCCGAACCTGCTCCGGCCGACAGCGGCTAGATCGCGATCCCGGTGATCCAGAACATGGCTCATTCAGCCGCTGCGGCGCTGGGTTTGGCATCTGCAGCTGCCAGCCGGGGCGTGCCCTGGGCTGCTGTCGAGCACTTGCGGGAGGCGCTGGCCTGCGGCGAATCCCTGGGTCCGCAGTGGACCGAAGCAATCAGAATCGCCGGGCAGATTGGCGACGATCACGGTGCAGTACTCGCAGCACAGCGACTTTGCGATGAATTGCAGCATCGGCCCGCCGAGACTTTCATGCTGGCGGAGACATTGACCCAGGCCGGAAGGGTGGATGAGGCCGTGGCATTGCTGATTCCACTGGCGGACCGCAAGCGGCTCTCGGCGGACCAGTGCTTCAAGCTGACCCGCATGCTGATGTTCGCGGGCCGCCTCGATGAAGCCCAGGCACGCGCCCGCGAACTGCTGGAAATCCATCGCGACAGCCCGACCCTGTGGGAGCGGATCGCACAGACCAAGCGCTTCACTCCGGGCGATCCGGACCTCGGCGAGATGCAAAAGGTGTTTGACCGCTCGAGCCTCGCGCGGCCGGCCGGCCGCGCTGCGATAGCGACTGCCCTTGCCGGAGCGTTCGTGGATCTGGGCGACGACGAACTTGCGGATCGCTATCTCGAGGCGCGAGCCGCGGCCAACCGCGCACGCTATCCCTTCAATGCACGCGCCCTCGAGGAGGCGGTCCGCGACATCGTTGGCTGGTGCGAGACGGATGAGGTAGACCATTTCGCGCCGGCCTGTGACGGCTCGGAACGGCCCATCTTCATTCTGGGGACCGCGCGCTCCGGCACCTCGCTGCTCGACCAGATCTTCTCACGCCATCCCGAAATCACGGGCGGTGGCGAGCTCAGGCATTTCTGGCTCGCAGCGCGCGAACTCGGCGACTGTAGTACGCCGCAAGTCCGCGCATTTTCGGGTTCGTGGCCAGAACTTGGCCGGCGCTATCTCGCACTTGCCGACGAGCGCTTCGGAAGCGGCACGCGATTCACCGACAAGTTGCTCTCCAACGTCTATCGCATCCGCGCAATCCGCCGAGCGCTGCCCAATGCGCACATCATCTACATCAGCCGCCGGCCGCTCGACGTTGCCTGGTCGTGCTGGCGCATGCAGTTCGACGCCGAATCAGCATGGAGCAACTCACCCGAGAGCATTGCACTCCATATATCCTCCACGCGGCGCATCATGGCGGCCTGGATGCGGCGATATCCGGATTCGATTACCGAGGTCTCTTACGAAAACCTGGCCCGCAACCCAGACCAGGAAATTCCCCGCCTGTTGCAGGCCTGCGGGCTCTCGGACGATCCCGCCACGCGGCAGCCGCAATTCTCCCGGAGGGCGGTGATCACCATGAGTTATGCGCAGGTCCGGGCACCCATCCATACCGGCAGCATCGATTCGGCGGCATCCTTCCCGGTGGCGACGCGTAAATTGCGCGCGGCGCTCGAAGCAGTCGGACTCTCGTCATGAGCGCCGAGGTGCACGCAGCCATGCCACCCGGATCCGACCGCCTGACCCGGGCGCAGGCCGCTATACAGCGTGGCGACGGGCTGGCTGCACTCGGCATCCTGCGCAAGATGATTGCCGCGCCCCCGTTGCTCGGGGAAAGTTGGGCCGACGTCGCAAGGTTCTGCGGCCAGCTGCTGGACGACGACGCGGCACTGGCAGCGGCCCGTAGGCTGCGTGCGGTCACTCCAGCAGGCGTACCGACCGCTTTTATCCTGGCTCGCGCGTTGGAGGAAACCGGCCGGGCAACTGAAGCCGTCTCCGTCCTTGAGCCGGCCGTTCGGGAGGGGCAGCTTAATCTGACTGAACTGTTCAGCTTGTCGCGCATGCTGATGTACGCCGGAAAGATCGACCAGGCGCGCGCGCTCGCGAGGAGATTGCTGCAGGAGGAGTCCGGCAATCCGTTCCTGTGGGAGCGCCTGGCTCAGCTCAAGCACTTCAGCGTCGGAGATCCGGACCTCGCAAGACTCGAGCAACTTCAGGGCCAACTCGCCGGCGCCGGGCCTCGTCCTCGCGCCTCAGGGGCTTGGGCACTGGCCAAGGCCTACGTCGACCTCGGCGATGACAGCTCGGCTGCGAAAATGCTCGACCAGGCGGCGGCTGCGCGACGCCTGGTCGTGAGGTTCGATCCGGAGTCCCTAACAAACAGTACAGCAGCTTCCCTGCAGGCACTCCCACCGAAGGAGCTCCAGTGGAATGCGGCCGGCACCGGCGAAGGCTCGCGGGTCATTTTCATCCTGGGCCCGCAAAGATCCGGCACCACCTTGATCGAACAGATCCTTGGCCGCCATCCCGCCATTGCGGGTGGCGGTGAACTGAAGTTCCTGGGCTTGATGAAACACGCGCTCGGCGACTTCACCAGCAAGCCAATTGCCGACTTCGTCAAACGGATGCATCGGGTCCGTCCAGGGACGGATCCGTGGGCGGAAATCCGCCGCTGGTATTTCGCTTTGGGCGATGAGCGCTTCGGCGCCGGCGCGCGCTTCACGGACAAGCTCTTGACCAACCACCTGCGGCTCGCGGTCATCATCAGCGCGTTTCCCGGCACGCGAATTATCCGCTGCCGGCGGGATCCGCTGGACGTGGCCTGGTCGTGCTGGCGCGCCGATTTCAACGAGCAGTCCTGGTGGAATTCAGACCCGGCCTGGATCGCGCGCTACATTGCCGAGTACGAACGCTTGCTCGATGCCTGG
>JANNTO010000320.1:0-22462 GCA_031403675.1 Gammaproteobacteria bacterium
CACCGTGGGACACGGCTTCGCTAAACGCGAAAACGTGTATTACTCCCAGTGGGCGGTTGCGCTGTTCCTCGAAAAGATTAAATAGGGGACTGCCCCCTTTTTCCGCTGTAAAAAGGCGGACTGTCCCCTCTTAGCACTAAAAGGGGACGTTACCCTTTTCCTGCTGGGAAAAGGGTAACGTCCCCTTTTAGTGCGGTGTCGGAGTGCTCAATCCCGGCTGCTTCGAAAAATAATCCGCGAGCGCGTCGATGTCTTCGCGCGTGAGTTGCTGCGCGAACGTACTCATGATCGGGTTCACGCGCTTGCCCAGGCGGTAATCGTTGAGTGCCTGCGCCAGGTAGTCGGCGTGCTGGCCGGCGAGATTCGGGTATTCATCCAGCGTGCCAAGACCATCCTTGCCGTGGCAGGCGGCGCAGGCCGCGGCCGTCACCGGCGGCGTACCGACCTGTTTCGCGCCTGACTTGATCGGCGCAGTCGCGGTAAACCACGCGGCGAGATCGGCGCGGTCCTGCGCGGACAACGTACTCGCCTGGCTCTTCATGGTCGGATGCCAGCGCGCCCCGGAAGCGTACTCCTCGAGCGCCGCCATCATGTAGGCGGCGTTCTGGCCGCCGAGTTTCGGCACTGAGTACTTCGGATAGGCGTTCTTGTAGTTCTCGATGCCGTGGCAACCCATGCAGGTGTAGGCGAGCTTGCCGCCACGTTCCGTGGCGGCGTCGGCAGCGGACACCGCGGGCGCGATCAGCGCAATGGCGGTGGTCGCGATCAGCGAGCTGATGACGTGGCGGGTTTTCATCGCGGTCGGAATACTAAGCGGCGCGGGCGGGAATTTCCACCGGCGCGGCCGATCAGGCTTCCAGGGCGTCGGCAATGTCCTGCATCAGGCCGTTGTCGCGCGGTTTGGTCGTCGGCGCATAGCGCTTCAGCAGCTTGCCGTCGCGGCCGATCAGGAACTTCTCGAAGTTCCACTGGATGTCGCCCGGGAAGCCGTTCGCTGGGTCGGTCAGCCAGACGTACAGCGGATGGCGCCCCGCGCCATTGACCTCGAGCTTCGCGCTCA
This sequence comes from Gammaproteobacteria bacterium, assembly GCA_031403675.1. GTDB lineage: Bacteria > Pseudomonadota > Gammaproteobacteria > Steroidobacterales > Steroidobacteraceae > SCUD01. Next base: position 1,061 of record JANNTO010000320.1, read on the forward strand.
TGGGAAATGTCACGCCGTAGTTGGCGGCGCAGAACATCTGGATCTCCTTTTCGCTGCCCGGCTCCTGGCCGCCGAACTGATTGCACGGGAAGCCGACGACGGCGAAGTTCTCGCCGGCCAGCTCCTCGTGCAGTTCCTCGAGCCCCGTGTACTGCGGCGTCAGCCCGCACTTGCTCGCGACATTGACCGCGAGCACGACTTTGCCTTTCAGGCCGCCGAGCAGATCCTTCGCGCCGTCAATACGCCCAATCTCAACGTCAAAGAATGTTTTCATGATCCGCTCCATTGATAGAACTCGCGCGCGCAACGCCGGCCGCCCAATGAATGTCGCAATCTATTCCGCGAAGGACAAATCCTTGCTGTATGTGACGTTCATAATGTTGTCATACCAACCCGCCACGCGCGGCGCAACGAGATGCTTGGAGACGTAGAAATAGAGCGGGATGAGCGGCGCATCGTCGAGCAGCTGGCGCTCTGCTGCAGCGAGATGCGCCGCGCGATCGGCGCCAGAGGTCGCTGACGCCGCCACGAGCTCCGCATCGAAAGCGTCGCTCACATAGCGCGGCAAATTGATGCCGAAGCCGCCCTTCAGCACCTGGAGAAACGAGTAGGCGTCGTTGTAGTCGCCGATCCAGCTGCCGCGGAAGAGTGCCGCCTCGCGCGCATCGATCGCCGCCTTCAATACGCGGAAATCCTCCGACCGCAGGCTCGCCTCGACGCCGAGCGTTTCCTTCCACATCGCCGTCACCGCGAGTGCGATGCGATCGTGCACCGGGCTCTTGCTGGTGCGAAGCTCGACCTTCAATGGTTTTGCGAGCGAGTAACCGGCTTCCGAATACAGCCGCTGCGCTTCGGCGATGCGCGCAGCCTTTTCCAGGTCCGCCCACTCGAATCGCTGCGGGTCATAGCCAGCGACGCCCTCCGGCACCCAGCCATAGGCCGGCCGTTCGCCATCGCCCAGTACCTGGTTCACGAGCACTTCGCGATCGATCGCCATCGCGAGTGCCTGCCGGAGTTTTGGCGCATTTCGGAACGGCGGCAGATCGAGCGCGAAACCGAAGTAGTACACGCCGACATGCAGCGCGATCCGCAACTGTCCCGGTAGATCCTTCTCCAGGCGCGCGACCTCGCCCGGCGGCACGGTGTAGGTGATATCGAGATCCCCGGCGCGAAATCTCGTCAGTTCCGTGAGTGGATCGGCGACATGAACATAGCGGACCGCATCGATCTTGTTCGCGGCGCTATTCCAGTAATACGGATTGCGCACGGCCAGGATGTGCGAGCCAATCTGCCATTCCCGTGGCACGAAGGCGCCGTTCGTTACCGCAGTGCCGGGTCGCGCGAAATCTTGCGGCGATTTAGCGAGCGTCGCGCGGTGCACTGGAAAAGTGCTCGGGTGCGACAGCATCGCGATGAAGTACGAGCTCGGTTCCGTCAGCTCGATGACCAGTGTCGCCTCGTCCGGCGTGAACACGCCGAGTGCGGAGGACGCCATCCTTCCGGCCACAATATCGGTCGCATTGACGACCGGCTCCAGCATCAGCGCGTACTGGGAGGCGGTTTTCGGATCCACGAGCCTGCGAAAGGCGTAGGCAAAATCCTCGGCGACCAACCGGTCGCCATTCGACCAGCGCGCGGTCGCGCGCAATTTGAAGGTGTAGCTGCGACCGTCGTCAGACACGCTCCAGGACTCGGCCGCGCCGGGAATCGCGCTGCCGTCGGGCGCCATCGAGACCAGGCCTTCGCCGGTATCCCGCAGGATGGTCATGGCCGCTTCCATGCGTGCCAGTTGCGGATCAATTGAATCGGGTTCGCTGCCGTTGCCGCGGCGCAGTTCCAGGATCGCGGCTGTTTCGGATGGCTCGCTGCAGCCGGTGAGAATGGCGCCGGCCGCGACCAGCGCGCCGAGCGCCAGGCCGACGCCGCGTTTCATGCGGCCCGCGCGCGCTTTTTCAGGTGCACGAGCAGGATCGATATCGTCGCGGCCGTGATGCCCGGTAGCCGCGATGCCTGACCGACCGTGCCGGGCAGCGCTTCGCGCAGCCGCTGGCGTGCCTCATTCGAGAGCCCGGCGATCGTCGCGTAGTCGATCCCCTCGGGCAGGCGTGTTTCTTCGTTGCGCAGATGGCGCTCGACCTCGGCGTGCTGACGTTCAATGTAGCCCGCGTACTTGGCGCGCACTTCGATCGCGAGCGCGATCTGCTCGGCGAGCCGGGTGTCGTCCTGCGGCAAAGACGCGCCGCCGGCCGCGATCGCATCGCGCTTGCGGCGGTAGAAATCCCAGCGCGCATCATCCACGAGGCCCATCTCGCGCGCGATGGTGGTCAGGCGCTCATCGGCATTGTCTTCACGGAGCAATAGCCGGTGTTCGGCGCGGCTGGTGAACATTCGATAGGGCTCGATTGCGCCGCGCGTGATCAGGTCGTCCACCAATACGCCGAGAGAGGCCTGGTCGCGGCGCGGCGACCAGGGCTTCCGGCCCGACACCGCAAGCGCGGCATTGATGCCGGCCAGCAGTCCCTGCGCGGCCGCTTCTTCATACCCGGTCGTGCCATTGATCTGCCCGGCGAACCACAGACCAGCCAGCGCCTTGGTTTCGAGGCTGTCGCGCAGGCCGCGTGGATCGAAATAATCGTATTCGATCGCATAGCCGGGCCGGGTTATCTCCGCCTGCCCGAAACCGCAGATGGTCCGCACGAACTCGAGTTGCACGTCGGCCGGCAGGCTGGTCGAGATGCCATTCGGATAGACAATGTGTGTGTCGAGGCCTTCCGGCTCGACAAAGATCTGGTGCGATGTCTTCGCGGCGAAGCGTACGACCTTGTCCTCGACCGACGGGCAATACCTCGGGCCGATGCCTTCGATCAAGCCGGTGAACATCGGCGAGCGATCGGTCGCGCCACGGATGATGTCGTGGGTGCGCTCATTGGTCGAGGTGATGTGACAAACGACTTGCCGCGGATGCTGTTCGCGCCGGCCCAGAAACGAAAACACCGGCCGCGGTTCGTCTCCGGCCTGGCGCTGCATCACGGAATAGTCGAGCGTGCGGCCGTCGATGCGCGGCGGCGTGCCGGTTTTCAGGCGTCCGACCGCGAATGGCAATTCACGCAACCGGGCCGCGAGCCGATTCGACGGCGGGTCGCCGGCGCGGCCGCCTTCCTGGCTCGCGAGGCCGACGTGCATGCGCCCGCCGAGAAACGTGCCAACCGTCAGCACGACGGCACGCGCATGAATGGTGTCTCCCTGAGTCGTTACGACGCCGCCGACTTGCTCGCCCTGCACGATGAGATCGGCGACTTCCGCTTCGCAGAGCGTGAGGCCAGGCTCGGCATCGAGCAGCGCGCGGATTGCACTCTTATATAGCGCGCGGTCGGCCTGGGCGCGGGTCGCGCGTACCGCCGGACCCTTGCTCGCATTCAAGGTGCGGAACTGGATGCCGGCGCAATCGGCTGCGCGCGCCATCGCCCCGCCCAGCGCATCGATTTCGCGCACCAGGTGCCCCTTGCCGATGCCGCCGATCGCCGGGTTGCAACTCATCTGGCCGATGGTCGCCAGGCTTTGGGTCACGAGCAGGGTGCGCGCACCCATCCGGGCCGCTGCCAGGGCTGCCTCGGTGCCGGCGTGTCCGCCGCCGATGACGATGACGTCGCAGGAATCCATGCCACACGGTCCTTTTTCGGGGCGCCATGGTACCGCGCAAGGATAAAGTAGGCCATGTCCGACCGATCGCATTCGCTCATACCGCCGCTGGCAGTGCTCGCCCTTGGCGCGCTGCTTTGGTCCGGCGCGCTGCTCGCCAAATCGCCGGACACGCCCACCATCGTGCTCACCTCCTGCCGGATCAGCGATGCTGACAGCCTGGTCTCCGTCGAGGCGCGCTGCGGCAAGCTTGCAGTCGCCGAAAATCCCGACGAACCGCGGGGTGCGAAGATCGAACTCGCGGTTGCGGTCGTGCCGGCGGTCGCCACCCGGTCCAAACCCGACCCGCTCTTCCTGCTCGCCGGCGGTCCCGGCCAGGGCGCGATCGAAGGCTATGCGCCGCTGCTCGGAGCATTCAGCGGCATCCGCCGCGAACGCGATCTGGTACTGGTGGATCAACGTGGCACGGGCGATTCCAACCGCCTCGACTGCGACCTCCCGGATGAGGCGCTCATCACCGGCGAGATGACGCCCGCGGAACTGCGCGACCTGGCGCGCGACTGCCTGGCCAAGCTGCCGGGCCGCGCGCAGTTCTACACCACAAGCATCGCCGTGCGCGATCTCGACGCGGCGCGCGCGGCGCTTGGCTACGAACGGATCAACCTGTTCGGCGGCTCCTACGGCACGCGGGTCGCGCAACATTACGCGCGGCGCTATCCGGATCGCACGCGCACGATCGTGCTGGATGCCGTCCTGCCGCCGACGCTCACGCTCGTTCCGCAGATCGCGATCGAGTCGCAACATGCACTCGAGCGCGTGTTCGCGCGCTGCGCGGCGGATACCGAATGCAATGCGCGCTTTCCCGCGATCGCGGCCCAGTTTGCGACGCTCGATGCACGCCTGCGCCGTGGACCGGTGACCACCTGGTTCACCGACCCGGCGGATGGCACTTCCAGCGACATCCGGGTGACGCGCGCGCATCTCGTGACCATGGCGCGGATGCTCACTTACTCCGCACGCACAGCATCCTTGTTGCCACTGGTAATCCATGAAGCCGCGACCAACGGCAACTACGCACCGCTCGCCGCGCAGGCGGAAATGCTGGGTGAAGACCTCGAACGCATGATCGCGATGGGCATGCATCATTCAGTGGTCTGCGCCGAGGATGCGCCGCGTTTTGCCGGCGCCGTGGACCGAGCGGAACTGGAACGGAGTTACATCGGCCCCATCATGCTGGACGGCATGACGGCGATCTGCGAGGTCTGGCCGCGCGGCCCGGTGGATGAGGATTTTCACGAGCCGCTGGCTTCGAAAGTGCCGGCGCTCATTCTGTCCGGCGAGTTCGACCCGGCGACGCCAGCCGACTATGGCGCGCTGGCCGCGCAGGGCTTCGAGCATCACTTGCACCTGATCGTGCCGGGTCAGGGGCACGGCCAGACTCGACTCCCCTGTGTGCAGCGCCTGTTGCGCCGCTTTATCGAACAGGGCTCGGTCGGGAATCTCGACACGGCCTGCGTGGATACGATCAAACCGGCGCCCTTCTTCCTGTCGTTCAGCGGGAGCGCGCCATGATCGCTGTTTCCGGGCTGACCCGCAGTTTCGGCGCAATCCGCGCGATCGACGGTGTCGGCTTCGAGGCCCGGGACGGGCGCATCACCGGGCTGCTCGGCCCGAATGGCGCCGGCAAGTCCACGACGCTGCGCATCCTTTATACGGTGCTGCGTCCGGACGCTGGATCCGCGTCCGTGGACGGCATTGATGTCGCCAGGGATTCGCTCGCGACCCGGCGCGCCATCGGCGTGCTGCCGCACTCCGCCGGCATCTATCCCCATCTCACCGCGCGCGAAAACATCGCTTACTTCGGCGAGCTGCATGGCCTGAGCGGCAGCGCCCTCGGCCGGCGCGTCGATGAACTGCTGGCGGAACTCGAGATCGGCACATTCGCTGACCGGAAAGCAAAGGGCTTCTCGCAGGGCGAGCGCATCAAAGTCGCGCTGGCCCGCGCGCTGGTTCATGCGCCGAAAAACCTGCTGCTCGACGAACCGACCAATGGGCTCGACGTGATGGCGACGCGGGCATTGCGTGCGCTGATCCAGCGTCTCCGTGCCTCCGGCCACTGCGTACTGTTCTCGAGCCACGTGATGCAGGAGGTCGCAGCGCTCTGCGACGATATCGTCATCATCGACCACGGCCGCGTGGTGGCGGCCGGCACACCGGACAGCCTGCGCCGCCAGTTCAGCGCGGCCACGCTTGAAGACGCCTTCGTCGGCGCGATCGGCGATGCCCGGGGGCTCGAATGAACGCCGTGATCCGCATCGTGATGCTGAAGGAATTGCGTGAGAGCCTGCGCGACCGCCGCACGCTGCTGACCAGCCTGGTGTTCGGTCCGATCTTCGCGCCGCTCCTCTTTATCCTGATCATCAAGCTCGCACTCGCCCGTTCCGTCGCATCACAGGACGAATTGGTGCCGGTCACGGTTGCCAATGCCGCTGCCGCGCCAAACCTGGTGCAGCAGCTGCGTGAAGGGGGGCTCGACGTGACCCTCAAGGACGGCACGGATGCCGAGATCCGCGGCTGGATCGCAGCGACGGACGGCTTGGTGGTGGTGCGCGTGCCGGAGAATTTTGCCGCGCGTTTCACCAGCGGCCAACCCGCCGCGGTACTGGTTTATGCCGATGGATCGAATTCGCAGGCCGATCGCTTTGCTGCGCGCGTGCACCAGGCGATTGCCGCCTACTCGGCCATGATTGGCGGACTGCGGCTGCAGGCACGCGGAGTCTCGCCCGCCATCGTGCACGCAGTCGTCATCGACAGCGTGGATGTCTCGACCCCTTCCGCGCGCGCGACGCTCCTGCTTGGCATGTTGAGCTACGTGATCCTGCTGATCACATTGCTCGGCGGGCTCCACCTCGCGATCGATGCGACCGCGGGTGAGCGCGAGCGTGGATCGCTGGAGGCGCTCCTGACGGTACCCGCGAGGCGCGAACACCTGATCTACGGCAAGATTGCGGCCGCCGCGATCATGATGATCCTGGCGCTCGCGCTGGTGACCGTCTCGATCGCCGTCGCACTCGACTACGTACCACTCGAAACCTTCGGCATGTCGGCGAATTTCGGTCCCGCCGTCGCCTGGCGCGTGTTCCTCACCGTGCTGCCGTTCGCGCTCGTGGGTGCCGCGCTCCTGACCGTGGTCGCGTCTTTCACGAAGAGTTACAAGGAAGCGCAGTCCTGGCTTGGCATCGTGATGCTGGTACCAACCTTGCCGATTGCAATTGCGGGCGTGCTCGCGGTGCAGCCGTCAGCACCGCTGATGCTCATACCATCGCTGTCCCAGCACCTGCTAATCCAGGGCCTGATGCGCGGGGATCCGCTGCCGGCATCCTGGCTGCTGTGGTCGGCGGCGAGCACCCTGCTGCTCGGCCTCGCGCTTGCCTGGCTGGCAGGCCGGCTTTATCGACGCGAAGCGATTCTCGGCTGATAATCCGGAACCAGCGGCGGCCACCGACGTCAAAATGACTATGAGCATCCGTCATTGCACCGCGCTCGCTCTCGGACTGGTTCTCGCGACCCCCGCCCTCGCACAGCTCACGACCGTGCCGATGAATGGCCTCGGCAACGAGTGGGTCAAGGAGCTCGACCTCAAGGGTCGCATGGAATGGGAATGGCTCGAGACCTATCCCGAGCAGGTCTATTTCGCGACCCGGCATGATTCGGAGCGCAAAGGCGACATCGTCACGATGTGGCTGCGCATCGAGTACAGGTTTTCGCAGAATCCGCTCGCGCACAAAAGCGCGATCAGCCGTGACCAGTGGGATTGCGTCAAGCGCCGGCGCTCGACACGTGGACTGTATTTTTACCAGTGGAACAACCTGCAGGACGAATCGCCCGAACGCTCGGACAACCTGCTGCCGTTCTGGGAAGACATCGACCAAGGCACGATCGGCGAAACGCTGCTCGAATTCGCATGCAGCATCAAGCAGATGCAGCAGGAGGTCATCGTGCCGGAGCGGGCTACGAAGCCCTGACGGCACTCGCACATTCTGTTCGGAGGTGTTTATGTTGCGCATCACGATACTGACCGCGCTGTTGCTCACCGCTCCTGTGTCGCAAGCCGCTGACAACGGTATTTATCTCGGCGCCGGTGTCACGCAGAGTGAGCTCGACCTAGACAACCCGCTGAACGCCCGGCCCTTCGACGAAAAGGACGGTGGCTACAAGCTGATCGTCGGTTGGCGGCCGATCGACAATTTCGGAGTCGAGGCGAACTACATCGATCACGGCGACGCGACGCTGCCGGCCGGCATCTCCTGCACGGATTTCATCACCACGCCCTGCCCCGACACGACCCGGTTGAGTACCAGGACCGCTTCCGCGTTCGCAGTCGGTTACCTCGATTTCCCGCTGCTGGACCTGTTCGGCAAGGTGGGCGTCACCGCCTGGCAGTTCGACGGCCATTCGACGCCGGCATTTTCGGGCTTCGAGATCGACGCGGACAGCGTCGAGGTCGCCTGGGGCGTCGGCGTGCAGGCGCGGTTCGGCAGTTTCGGCGCGCGCCTGGAGTACGAGAAATTCAGCATCATCGATGATGAGGAGGTCGGCACGGTGTCGCTCTCCGTGACCTACACATTCCTCTGAGCATCAGGCCCACTCGGTCAGGCCCTCGCGTTCGTAGAGAACCCTGAAGGACGGGCGCGCCTTCATGCGCGCGACATAGTTGGCGATCGTCGGCCACTCGGTCGCTGGTTTCGGCATGTTGCGCGACCAGCGCATCAACATCGTGCCGAGAAAATCCACCGCGCCGACGCGATCGCCCAGAATGTACGGACCGCGACCGGAGATCTGCGCCTCGATGTGGTCGAAACTGGCCTCGATGCGTTGGCGCGCGGCGGCCTTGACCGACTCGACGGCGCTGGCGTCGGCGTGCCGGTCCGGGTAGAACCAGATCCGGAACGCCGCCTGCAGCGTGTTCGACAGGTGAAACATCCGGGTCATGTAAGCGCCGCGCTGCGGACTGCCGGGCGGCGGTGCTAGCTCGGCCTGCGGGTGGCGCTCTGCGAGCAGCATCAGCAGCGCCGCGCTTTCATACAGCGGCACGCCGTCCACGAGCATCGTCGGCACGAAGCCATTCGGGTTCAGCTTCAGGTATTCGGGCTTCTTATGATCGCCGGCTTCGAGGTTGAGATTTTTCAGTTCGTGCGGCGCACCGAGTTCAATCAGCATCCAGTGGACACAGAGGCTCGCGGCGCCGGGTGACATATATAGCGTGTACATGGATCTATAATCTCGCTAAGGAGTCGCCATGTACACAGGCAGTTGCCTCTGCAGTGCGGTGAGCTACGAGGTCGCGGGGCCCTTCGACAGGATGGCGAATTGCCACTGTTCGATGTGCCGCAAGCACCACGGTGCAATGTTCGCAACCTTTGCGAGCGCGCCGCTGGCCGGATTCCGCTGGATTTCCAGCGCAGACAACCTGGCCGTATACAAGTCCTCCGAACCGGGCAACCTCGATGGCGATCCCGGCATCAAGCCCCAGATGCACATGTTTGCCGGTTCGCGCGCGACCTGGTTCCCGATCACTGACACACTGCCGCAGCATCAGGCCTACCCGCCGCAGTTCGGCGGCGGCGAAGGCCTCAAGCGCCCCGCGCCGGCAGTGAAGCCCGGCCTCACGCAGGGCAGCTGCCTGTGCAACGAGACCGCCTGGGAATTCTCCGGCTTGCCGGAGCGCGTGCAGAACTGCCACTGCTCGCGTTGCCGGAAAGCGCGCAGCGCCGCCCATGCGACCAATGCGTTCTACAAGGTCGAGCAGTTCACCTGGGTGCGCGGCCAGGAAAACGTGCAAAGCTATTCGCTGCAAGGCACCAAGTACTTCGGGCAGGATTTTTGCCGCCATTGCGGCAGTCCGGTGCCGCGCGTGGTGCATGTGACCGGATATGTCGTCGTCCCCTGCGGCACGTTCGACAGTGCGCTTGCCACACTTCCGCTCGGCAATATTTTTGCCTCCAGCAAGGCACCGTGGTTCGATATCACCGACGGCCTGCCGCAGTGGGATGCCTATCCGCCACGCAAGTAGTCTGGCGCTAGCACTGGTTCTGCTCGGTGCCGGCTGCGGTCCTTCCGGCACGCCGGAGGATGAGATCCGCGCGCTGGTCGAGGCCGCGGAACTCGCGGCCGAGGAGCGCGATGCGGCGGATCTGCGCGACCTGATCGCCGACGATTACCGGGACGCGGGCGGCCGCACGGCTGCCGACACCCGCGGCATCCTGCACGGCTATCTGATCGCGCATCAGTCCATCCGGCTGATCACGCGCGTCGACTCGATCGAACTCGAGGGTACGGAACTCGCGCGGTTGCAGGTTACCGTGGGCATGCTGGGCCGCGAGGCGGATTCAGATTCTGGATGGGACCTCGCGGGCGATGTCTATCGCTTCGACTTGCGTCTCGCGCGCGGGGATGGTGATGAATGGCGCGTGATCCGCGCGGGCTGGCAGGCGGATCGCTAGTCGGCTTCGTCGAGCGCGTTCCAGCGTTCGCGAAAGGCGCGGAGCGCTTCGTCGCGAATCGCGGAATGCCGGCGCGACAACAACAATGAAGACGGGGCACAGACCCGTGCGCGGATTACGCCGAGATCCGCCGCAGCATCGAACAGGCTGGGATACCAGCGGTCCCATTCCGGCAGGATTGCCTCGACGTGGTCACGCAGATTCATCGCGTGTGCCTGCCGTCGCCGGCGCGTCCACCGCGGGTGCCGGCGCGTTCGCGCTCCACATCTCGCGATGGATCAGCCATTTACCGTCCACTTTTTTCCACAGCTCCAGGAACTTGCCGGCCGCGGCCAATCCGCCGCCCGGTCCCTTGAACCTGAAACTGCCCTGCCGGTGCGCATGCTCGCCGAGCACGAGCGTCTCGACCGTCGCAATTTCGATCGCCGCGCTGCCCGGCGGATTGGTCCGCGCAAAGAACTCCTGGATTGCGGCGCGGCCATCGATGATTTCCTGGTCAGGCGGCAGGAGCTGCGCATCCTCGGTATAAAGCGCGGCGATACCCGCCGCATCGTTCGTGGTGTAGCGTTCCACCCAGGTATCCGCGACTTCCTGCGGAAACGGATCCGGCACCGGGCCCTGTGCGCAACCGGCTGCCAGCAAGACCAGTACCCATGCCGCCGCAGCCCTGATCATCGTTGGCGGCTCCGTCAGCTTGCCCGCGCGAGCGCCGGCATTACCGCCGGCAGCGCGGCGTTGGGGCTCCACATCTGGCGATGGATGAGCCAGGCGCTGTCCGATTTGGTCCACAACTCGATGAATTTGCCGACCCGCGGCACGCCCTCGGCCGGGTACAACCCGGTGTAAGCGCCTTCCCGGAACCAGAAGTCCCCGAGTTTCATGGTCTCGACCTCGGAAACCTCAATGCGCACATTGCCGGGATTGAAGGTCTTCCAGTATTCCTCGATCGCCCCGCTGCCGCTGATGATTGGCAGGTCGGGCGGCAGGATCTTTGCATCCTTGCCGTACATCAGCGCGAGCCCCGCGGCGTCGCCGCTGTTGAATGCCGCGACCCAGCCCTCGGCCGCAGCCTGCGGGAACTCTTCCGGTAGCACTGCGGGCTTGCAGCCGGCTGCGCCCAGCAGCGCGATGCAGCCGATCCATGAGACGAGACGATTGCGGTTCATTTCGCGTCCCTCCTCTGCCATGCCTCCCGATCATACTCGCGCTGCGGCGCGATGGATCATCCGCCCCCGGGGCGTCGCCGCGCGAGCGTCAGGCCATCGCCAAGCGGCAATAGCGACAGGTCGATGCGCGGATCGGCCAGCAGCCGATCGTTGAACTCCCGGATTGCGACCGTATCCGGGTCGCGGTTCGCCGGGGTAGCCACAGCGCCGCTCCAGAGCGTGTTGTCCACCACGATCAGGCCGCCCGGTCGGACCAGTCGCATCAGCCGCTCGTAGTAGCCAAGGTAGCCGGTCTTGTCGGCGTCGATGAAGGCCAGGTCGTAGCAGCCGGCCTCGCCCGCAGCGAGACGGGCATCGAGCGTCGCCAGTGCCGGGGCCAGCACCAGTTCAATCTTGTGCAGAACGCCCGCGCGCTCCCAGTGCCGGCGCGCGATGGCCGTGTATTCCTCGCTGATGTCGCAAGCCAGCAGCCGACCGTCCGGCGCCATCGCGAGCGCGACCGCCAGGCTCGAGTAACCGGTGAATACCCCGACCTCGATCGCCCGGCGAGTATCTGTCAGGCGCACCAGCATCTGCATGAATTGCCCCTGCTCGGGTGCAATCTGCATATTGACCTGCGGATGGGACGCGGTTTCAGCGCGAAGTGCCGCCAGCGATTCCGGTTCGCGCAGCGAATGGCGCAGCAGGTAGTCGTAGAGCCGATCGTCCAGCGCCAGTGTGCGATTCGACACGGGTGCGCTCAGTACCCGCGCCGGAGGTCCACTTCGGAAAGCAGCTTGCCGCCGCTCGCGTAGCGGCGCAGGTTTTCGCGCGCGATCAGCCAGCGCGGCTCGTCGCCACTATCGATCGTGGCGGCGACGTGCGGCGTTATCAGCACATTCGGCGCGTGCCACAGCGGATGATTGGCCGGCAATGGCTCCGGATCGGTGACGTCGAGACCGGCACCGCCGATCCGGCCGTCCTTGAGCGCTTCGATCAGATCTGCGGTCACGACCGTAGCGCCGCGACCGACATTGATGAACAGTGCCCCGCGCTTTGCTGCATCGAAGAACGCCTTGTTGAACAGGCCGCGCGTCTGATCATTCAGCGGCAGCGTGTTGACGATCACATCCGCGCGCGCGGCGAAGCGATGCAGCTCGCCGGACAGGCCCACCTGCGCGACGAATGGCGGCCTGTCCGTGCCGGAGTTCCGGGTAGCAATCACGGTCATGCCGAGCGCATGCGCACGCCGCGCGACTTCCGTACCGATGCCGCCGAGACCGACGACCAGCATCGTGCGTCCCGTGACCGACCACATCCGATTCTCGGGGACGGCTTCATCTGACCATTGGCCGCCGGCCTGCAGCGGCACGTAACTCGCGAAGCCGCGCGTCAGGCCGAACATGAACGCCAGCACGTGCTCGGACATCACCGGCCCCGCGATCTTCTGCATGTTCGAGAGCACGATGCCGCGCTCGGTGAAACCCGGAATGCCGACGCAGCGCTCGACGCCGGCACTGAATACCTGTACCCAGCGCAGGCGCCTGCCGGCCGCGACCACCTCGGGTGTGCAGAAACCGATCACCGCATCTGCATTGGCAGCGAGCAGAGCAGCCTCGACCCCGCTCTTTGCCTGCAGCAACGTCACGCCCGGTGCCGCCGCCTGCAGCCACGCGAGGCGCTTGGCATCCACCACGGGAATAACCACCCGCGTCGGCACCGACCAGCCGGGCCGATCGGAAAGCGCGGTCGCTGATTCCTTCAGGCCAAGTTCGGCGATCAGCCGGGTGGTGTCGTCGGCCGCAGCGGCTGAAGCCACACTTGCCAGCAGCCAGGCTGAGGTCAGGAATACAACAAACGGACGATGGACTGATTTCATTTGCTTACGATACCGCAGCCGGCCGGGGTCGTGCGTACAATGCGCGCTCGGAATCGGGGACGTCGGGGGGAATCGCAATGCGCCTGTTGTCCGTACTGATGCCGCGCGAGCGGCATTTCTTCACGCTGTTCAACAGTCATGCCGGCTTGGTCCTCGAAGGCGCAAAAACGCTGGTCGAGATGCTGGCCGGATACTCCGACAATGGCCGCCGCGACGAGTACGTCGCGAAAATCCAGTCCATCGAGCGCGCCGCCGACGAGATCACGCACCAGACCGTTGCGCTGATGCACAACACTTTCGTCACGCCATTCGACCGCGACCAGATCAACAAGCTGATCCAGCGCATGGACGACATACTCGATCTGATGCAGGACACCGCAGAATCGCTGACGCTATACGACGTTCATACCCTGACCCCGGAGGTGTCACACCTCGCGGACCTCGTCCATATCTGCTGCTTGCGGGTCCATGCCGCCGTCACACAACTCTCGTCGATGGACAATGGGCCGGCGATCCTGAAGATCTGCCAGGAAATCGACGCACTCGAATCCGATGCCGACCGGGTCATGCAGGCGGCGATTTCGCGATTGTTCCGCGAGGAGCAGGATGTGCGTCAGCTGATCAAGCTGAAAGCCATTTACGAGCTGCTCGAGCTGACGACCGACAAGTGCCAGGACGTCGCGCTGGTGATCGAAGGCGTCGTGCTCGAGAACGGCTGACGATGGAAGTCGGTGTCTTCACGCTGGCGCTCATGGCCCTGGTGCTGCTCGCGCTGGCTTTCGACTTCATGAACGGCTTCCATGACGCCGCGAATTCGATCGCGACCGTCGTCTCGACCGGGGTCCTTAAGCCTTACCAGGCGGTGGTTTGGGCCGCGTTCTTCAATTTCGTCGCCATCGCGTTGTTCGAGCTGCATGTCGCCGCGACCGTCGGCAAGGGCATCATCAATCCGGACGTGGTCGACAACTACGTGATCTTTGGTGCGCTGATCGGTGCCGTCGCCTGGAATGTCATCACCTGGTACTACGGGATGCCGTCCAGTTCTTCGCATGCGCTGATCGGGGGCATGATCGGTGCGACCATCGCCAAAGCCGGCACGGCACCGCTGCTGGCGCCCGGCATCATCAAGACCTCGAGTTTCATCATCGTCGCGCCGCTGCTCGGCATGCTGCTCGCGGGGCTTCTGACGGTCGCCGTGTCGTGGATCTGCCGGCGCCGGACGCAGCGCGTAACCGATCGTTGGTTCCGCCGCCTGCAGCTCGTGTCGTCCGCGCTCTACAGCATCGGCCACGGCAGCAACGACGCCCAGAAGACCATGGGTATCATCTGGCTCCTGTTGATCTCTGCCAATCTGACGACCCGTGACCACCTGCCTTACTGGGTCATCGTCTCCTGCTATGTCGCGATCGCGCTCGGCACGCTGTTCGGCGGCTGGCGGATCGTCAAGACCATGGGCCAGCGCATCACCAAGCTGAAGCCGATTGGCGGTTTCGCGGCGGAGACCGGCGGCGCGATATCGCTGTTCCTCGCGACCAGCTTCGGCATCCCGGTCTCGACGACGCACACGATCACGGGCGCCATCATCGGCGTCGGCTCGACGCACCGCGTTCGCGCAGTGCACTGGGGCGTGGCCGGCAATATCGTGATCGCCTGGATCCTGACGATTCCGGCCTCGGCACTGATGGCGGCCGGCGCATGGTGGCTAGGGCGACAGCTGTTCTGAGGGCGATCAGCCGAGCTGCATCATCGCCGCCCTGAAGGCCGGCGCGGCATCGAATTCATGGCGGTCACCACGCACCACCCATCGACCGGCCACCATGACGTTGCGCCATGGGCAGCTCGGGCTGGAAAAAACCAGCGCATCGAGCAGGTGCTCTTCGGGCAAGCCAATCAAGGATGCGTCACTGGTGTCAACCACCAGCAGGTCGGCGCGCGCGCCCGTCTGCAGCCCCCAGCTGACGAATCCCGCGGCGGTGGCGCCGCCACCAAGGCTGCAATTGAACAGGCGCTGTGCGCTTGCGGGGGATTCCAGTTCGGGCGCTGCGGCAATATTGCGTTGCCGCAGCAACAGTCGTTGACCGTACTCGAGCAGCCGCAACTCTTCGCGCCAGTCACGCGTCACGTGGCTGTCGGATCCGATCGATAGTGCCACGCGGCTTGCCAGCCAGCGTGGCAGGTCGCAGAACCCATCGCCCAGATTCGCTTCCGTGCTGGGGCAGATCACTATGCCGGCGCCGCTTTGAGCAACCAGCGTGATTTCGTGAGGTAATGCGTGTGTGGCGTGAACCAGTTGCCAGCGCGCATCAAGCGCGACGGTCCGGACAAGCCATTCCAGCGGGCGCGCCCCGGTCGATGCGATGCAGTCATCGACCTCTCCGGTTTGTTCTGCGATGTGTATGTGAATTGGACCCTGGTCGCCGATGCAGTGGCTGACCAGCTCAAAGATCGCCTCGGCAGATGCAGCGCGCAGCGAATGGATGGCGACGCCCGCACCGACCAGTGGCGCCCTCATTGCCCGCACAGCATCGCGAATCCGGAGCACGTCGTCAGGCGCTGTCGCAAAGCGCCGCTGGTCGTCGCGCAACGCCGGCTGCTGAAATCCGGCGCGTTGGTACAGCACCGGCAGCATTGTCAGCCCGATGCCGGCATTGGCAGCAGCGCGGATGAGGGCACGTGTCATCGCCAACGAATCTTCGTATCGCGAGCCGTCGTTCGCATGCTGCAGATAGTGGAATTCGCACATGTGGGTGTAGCCACCCCGAAGCAGCTCAATGTAGAGCTGGGTGGCAATCGCCTCGAGCTGTTCCGGCGCAATGCGCAATGCCACCCGGTACATGCGGTCGCGCCAGCCCCAGAAATCGTCGCGGCCCGAGTCGCGCCATTCCGTAAGACCCGCAAACGCTCGCTGAAAAGCGTGGCCGTGGGCGTTTACCAGGCCGGGCAAGGCGGGGCCCGACAGGATGGTTGCGTCGCCGGGTTGCGGCGTTTCCGGCTGCACCGTGGACCAGTGGCCGTCCGCGCTCGACTCGAGCAGGACCCCCGCGCGCCAGCGGCCTGCCACCCAGGCGCGAGGCGCCCACAACCGCTGCAAAGGCCGCGGATCAGCCATGCGGCCTCCATGCCAGCATGGTCTCGATCATCTGTCGCAGCACCGGCTGGATCTGGCCGACGAGCCGTGGAACGCAGACATAGGGAGCGGACTCCTGCATGTAGCAGCTCCAGCACATTTCAAGCTGGATCGCATGCACGCCCTCATCCGGTTTGCCGTAGCTGCGCGTGATATATCCGCCCTTGAAACGACCATCCACAGCCTGCGAATAGTGGCGCTGGTCCGCCAGCACCCGGGCCAGCGCGGAACGCAGCGTCGGCGCGCAGCTGGCACCGCTCCCCGTGCCGAGATTCAAGTCCGGCAGCTTGCCATCGAACAACCACGGCAATTCGGACTTGATGCTGTGGCCGTCGAAAAGGATTGCGTAGCCGTACATCCCGCGCAAGCGATCGAGTTCAGCGCGCAGCGCGCGGTGATAAGGCTGCCAATAGTGCTCAATACGCCGTGCAATTTCTGTCGCGTCTGGCGCACGACCGTCGCCGTATAGCGGATCGCCGGTAAAGAACCGTGTGGGGCAGAGTTCGGTATTGTTCATGCCCGGGTACATCGGTGCGTTCTCGCTCGGGCGATTCAGATCGATCAGGTAGCGGCTGTAGCGCGGCACAATCAACGAAATGTCGAGTTCGCGCACGAAGCCGTAAAGTCTGTCGAGGTGCCAGTCAGTATCCTCGAATCCAAACGCACGATCGACATAGCGCGATCGCTGATCTTCGGGCAGCTCGATGCCCACGTGCGGCAGGCTCACAAGCAATGGCAGGTGCCCGTGGTGAAGTGTGTAGTTCGTCACCGCCGCAGCCGCAACGCATTGCCGACCACCGAAACCGACGACAGGCTCATCGCAAGTGCCGCGATCATCGGCGACAGCAGCAGCCCGGTCCACGGATACAGCAGGCCCGCAGCAATCGGTACGCCGAGCGCGTTGTAGATCAACGCGAACCCAAGGTTCTGACGCATGTTGCGGACCGTTGCGGCAGAGATCTCGCGCGCCCGCGCGATACCGCGCAGATCGCCTTTGACGAGCGTCACCTGCGAGCTCGAGATCGCGACGTCGGTGCCGGTACCCATCGCAATCCCGACGTCGGCCGCGGCGAGCGCCGGCGCGTCGTTAATGCCGTCGCCCGCCATCGCGACGCGTCGGCCTTCCGAGCGCAGCCGTGCAATCAGCCCGGACTTGCCGGCGGGACGCATTTCGCCGTGCACCTCGTCGATGCCGGTCGCTGCGGCAATCGCCCGCGCGGTCGCCGCCGCATCACCGGTCGCCATGATGATCCGCATCCCTGCGGCGCGAAGGGCCGCGAGCGCCTCGGGCGTCGTCGCCTTCACCGGGTCCGCAACCGCGATCAGGCCCGCGAGTGACTGATCCGCCGCCAGGAACATGACACTCGCGCCGTCGTTGCGAAGCGCATCCGCGCGGATCGCGAGCGGTGCCGTGTCGATGCCGAGATCCCGCATCAGCGCGGCGCTGCCGAGCGCAAGCTCCCGCCCCTCGACGCGCCCGCGCGCACCGAGGCCCGTGCCCGACTCAAAAGTATCGGCTTTCACGAGGGAAAGACCACGGCGGCGCGCTTCCGCGACGATCGCCGCCGCGAACGGGTGTTCGCTGCCCTGGTCGAGGCTAGCCGCCAGTCGCAACAACTCCGGTTCGTCGAACCCGGTCGCCGCAACCGTCGCGCGGAACGCCGGTCGTCCCTCGGTCAGCGTGCCGGTCTTGTCCACGATCAGCGTGTCGACGGTGCGCAGCGATTCGAGTGCCTGTGCGTCGCGGAACAGGATTCCGGACTGCGCGCCCCGCCCCATTGCGACCATCACGGACATCGGGGTCGCCAGTCCCAATGCACAGGGACAGGCGATGATCAGCACGGCAACCGCATTCAGCACCGCGTAGGTCCAGGACGGTTCCGGGCCGAGCAGGCCCCAGGCCAGGAAGGTGAGCGCGGCGATCGCGAGCACTGCCAGCACGAACCAGTACGAGACGCGGTCCGCGAGCCGCTGCATCGGCGCGCGCGAACGCTGCGCCTGCGCGACGAGCTGCACGATCTGCGCCAGCATCGTCTCGACTCCGACGCGATCCGCGCGCATCACGAGACTCCCATTGGCGTTCTGCGTGCCGCCGATCAGGCGCCCGCCCGGCTGCTTCTCGACTGGAAGCGATTCCCCGGTCAGCAGTGATTCATCGACGCTGGATTGGCCTTCGAGCACTTCGCCGTCCACCGGCACCTTGTCGCCCGGCCGCACACGCAGCCGGTCGCCGGCCAGGACGGCGCTGAGCGGCACCTCCTCATCGCTGCCGTCGTCACGCATGCGTCGCGCAGTCGGCGGCGAAAGGCGCAGCAGCGCTTTGATCGCAGCCGAGGTCGAAGAGCGCGCGCGCAACTCCAGCAGTTGCCCGAGAAGTGTCAGAGACACGATGACGGCGGCGGCCTCGAAGTACACGCCGACCCGCCCGTGCTCGCGGAACGAAGCTGGAAACCATTCGGGCACGAGCGTCGCGGCCAGGCTGTAGAGGAATGCGGCCCCGACGCCGGTACCGATCAGTGTCCACATGTTGGGATTGCGCGTGGCGATCGACTGCGCCCAGCGCACGAAGAACGGCCAGCCGGCCCACAGGACGACGGGCGCCGACAGAGCAAGTTCGAGCCAGATGCGGATCTTTTCCGGCGGGTAATCAAGCCGGCGGCCGAGCATCGCGAGCGCCAGCACCACAATCGTGAGCGGCAATGTCCACCAGAAGCGTTGCCGGAAATCGGCCAGTTCCGGCAGCTCGTCGTCGTCCAACGTCGGCATCAGCGGCTCGAGCGCCATGCCGCAGATCGGACAGTGGCCCGGCGCGTCGCGGATGATTTCCGGATGCATGGGGCAGGTGTACTGCGTTCCGGCAGAGGCATTTTCCGCTGCGGCGGTTTCTGGCTGCAGATAGTGGGCAGTATTCGCCAGGAATTTCGCGCGGCAGCCGGCCGAGCAGAATCGATAGTCCTGCCCGCCATGGGTTGCGCGGTGCGGTGAGTCGGCAGCGACTTTCATGCCACATACGGGATCGATCATGTCTGGCTCCGTTTCGTGCCCCACCTAACCACCGGGCTTTACCGCACGGTAGAGAGCCATCGTGCCGTAGGCCGTATGGAGCGTCTGACGCTCGGACACGGCCGTGAATCCGGCTTGCTCAAACAACTCGACCAGCTTGCCAGCCACGTTGTCCCGCGTAGTCTCGAAACCATCGAGACACTGAATCATCAGGAACAGGCTGCGCATCACGATGTTCGTGGGGCGTCCCCAGTCAGCAACGTGCAGTTCCCCGCCCGGCCTCAGGACACGAAGCAGCTCCTGTGCGGTCCGCAACTTGTCCTGCCACGACAGATGGTGGAAGAAGAGGCTCGATACAACCCGGTCAAAATATGCCGCCGGATACGGCAGATCGTACGAATGCGCGCGGTCGAAGTGAATGTCGACATTGGCGGCTCTCGCCTTGCGGGATGCGATCGCCAGGACAGCCGGGTCGATGTCAACGCCCGTGATGTCGACCAGTGGCTGGTGCCGCTTGATCCAGATCGCGAGCGTCCCCGTGCCTGAAGCGAGATCGAGAACCCGCTGCTCTGGACCAAAGCTTGCCTGCCGGATGAGGGCCCCCTTGAAGCTCCGCTCCCGGGTCGTAGCTCCGACTACAGCGTCGTAGAGCGGTGTGAGGAAGTGATAGCCGAGAGCGGGTACGTAGTTCTCTTCAGGTGATTTTGGCATCGACTCTCGCCTGTCTGGAAGGTGAAACATTCCATCGGAATACGCGCAGCAACAGCAACACGCCGGTCAGACCGATCCAGAGTGCAGCCGACCCGACAAGGACTACCAGCGGATTGTTGAAGTCATCTCTGCCCACATAGTCCATCGTATGGAGCATCCAAAAGAAGTCGAACACGCGCCAGGCATCAGTACGAGCGGCGACCATCGCTCCGTCATGCGCCGAGAAATACAGGATTGTCCCGGCCGGATCGTCGAATGTCGCCTGCCACGTGGCACCCGCCTGGCGAGTTTCGAGCGTCGGTTCCGCAAGATACTGGACACCGACCAGCCGGCCCCCGCCCCGGTAGTGATCAAGGGCGAGACGCCGCGCACGCGCGGCATCGATGACGAGCGGTGCACCATCCGCCGCGTGGCGCAGCTCGATGCCACCCTCGTGGGCGATGCGATATACCCACCCGCCGCCGAGTGGCCGCAGGCTCACCTCGTGGACGCTGCGATCGGCATAAGTCCCCATCCATGCAGACGGATCCGTCAGTGTTGCTCCAGCAGTGAGTGTCGGCATCGGTGGCGGTGACGCCAGGAGTTCTCCCGAGACACTTTTCGGATCCAGCAACGTGAAAACGAGCCCGCTCACGGTCCACAGGAGCAGCTGAATGCCGACGAACAATGCGACCCACTTGTGGAGCCTTTGCAGCGTCAGGAGCTTCATCACGAAGCTCGCATACGGCGCCGGCGCTGGAAGAAGCCGAAACTGAACCAGCTCAGCCAAAGGCCGCTTATCACCGCTATTGTGCCCAGCACGCTTGCGATCAGCAGGAGCCAGTTGTTGACATCGGTGCGCTCGCGGTAATCCATGATGTGCAACGACCACAGGAAGTCGAACCAGCGCCAGAATCGGTGGCGACGCGTCGCCAGTGCACCCGACTCGGCGTGCACATACAGGCTGGTCTCCAGCCAGTCGTCAAAATCCACGCGCCATGACGGCAACGACCGGCTTTGCAATTCGCCCGGTCGGTCCGCTTCGCTCGCGATCAGCGTCGCTCGCACCACGTCGCCGCCGCCTGCGTAGTAGGCACGTGCCAGCTCTCTGACGCGTGCCTCCGGCAATGGCGAGATCCTCTGTCCAGTCCGTGCATCGACCAGCTCAACGCCCGCGGCGGTGACAATCTCATACACACTGGAGCCGTCATCGGGCAGGGCGCGGAGCCGGATCACGTTGATACCGGAGCGGTCTCGGCGCAGTGAATCGAACGACACGAGTGGCCGCGAGACGTCAAGCGCGGGTTTCACGTTGCGGACCAATGGGTCGCCATGAATGAAATCCAGGTCCACCACAACCATGTAGAAGCCGCTCACCGCCCACAACAGAAGCTGTATGCCAACGGCAAGCGCCAG